>NZ_JAEILC010000010.1:0-242748 GCF_016307435.1 Pseudomonas sp. S4_EA_1b
GCCGTCCCCTATGCCGATGCATCCCCGTCAGCAACGGCGTGACGGGGAGCGAATCTGAGTGGAGCGGGTGAAGGGAATCGAACCCTCGTTATCAGCTTGGGAAGCTGGAGTAATGCCATTATACGACACCCGCTCAGAGCGGCTGACTTTGTACCAGATGCGCGCTGGGATTTGAAGTTTTTCTTTGGAAAATGTGCAGGTTGCGTGCATCTGCCGAGGTGACGAACGGCTTCTTGCCGGCTCACCATGGTGAGCCGGCAAGGCCTCTGCGGTTCAGAGTGCGAACGCATGTTGCGTTTGGCCGCGGTCGTAGCGCGGCCGGTTGATACGCTGCTCCGGCTTCAAGAAACCCACCACGGCGTCACGGCTGTCCCGACACGCGGCTTTGTGTTCCATGTCCAGAAAGTGACCGGTGGCCTGGATGCTACTGAAGCTGCTGTTCTTCACATATTGACCGAATAGCCTGGCATCGTCGGCGCTGGTGTATTCGTCCCATTCGCCGTTGACGAACAGCACCGGAATGTCGATCTGCTTGGCCGCCTTGAGGTAGCACAACCGGTCGCTGTCGAGCACTTGGCTGATGTGGAAATGCATCTGCCCGTATTCATGCTCGGCCAGGCTGCTCACATGCTTGTGGTTGAACCGTTTGAACAGCGAGGGCAGATGCTTGCCGATGGTGCTGTTGACCAAGTGGCCGACACGGTCGCGGTCGAGGTTGCTCAGGTAATCGACGCCGCGTTCCAGGTAGTCGCGCATGGGCGCATTGATCACCGGTGAGAATGAGCTGATCACGGCTTTTTCCACCCGGCGCGGGCGCTGGGAGAGGGCGACCAGGGTGGCGGCGCCGCCCCAGGAAAACGACAACACATGTTCGGCGGCGAAGTGCTCGATCAGCTCCAGCAGGATATGGCCTTCGACGTCCTTTGTGAGCATATGCTCGTGGCGGTTATGGAGTTTGGAACGGCCGGCGTAGGGCTGGTCGTACAACACCACATTGAATTGCGGGTGCAGGCTCTTCACGGTTTGGGCGAAGGATGCCGTGGTGGCCATTGAGCCGTTGACCAGAATGATGGTCTTTGCAGCGGCATCCGCGCGATAGAACTCCGTGTAAACCCGATACTGACCCTGTATATCCAACACAGCGATTTCTGGCCTCATGTCGTAAGACTCCTGGCAAGCGGGTAGGGCGCGCAGAACACTCTGCACGAGCTTTGTGACAGGTAGGCATACGCCTGGAAAAGGAAGGCCCATGTCGGTCCGATTACGGCTGGCCGGCGGGTGTTGTTATGGCGGGCGGTTTGCCTGGAGGGCCCGTGGATCAAGCGCGGGCAGGGCAAGGTGGGTCTTGGAGTTTATAGGCGACTCGTCAGTCATATTGCGGCTGACGGTTTGATTCAAGCAGCAGACCCGGGATGCCGCAAGGCGCTCAAATAGGTTTTTGCAGTCGCCGGCTGAATGGTCGTCAGACCTGTCTGATTTCTGCGTCGGTCAATGCCCGGTACTCGCCCGGCGCAAGGGTCGCGTCCAGCACCAGCGGGCCCATGCGCTCACGATGCAGGTCGATCACTTTATTGTCGAAATGTCCGAACATGCGTTTGACCTGGTGGTAGCGGCCCTCGACGATGCTCAACCGCGCGGTCCTCGGCCCCAGCAGCGTCAGTTCGGCGGGTTGGGTGGTGAGGTCTTCGAAGGCAAAGTACAAGCCTGCGGCGAACGTAGGCGCGTACTCGGGGCCGATGTCCTGTTGCGTCTCGACCCGGTACACCTTGGGCAACTTGGTCTGCGGTTGAGTCAGCCGGCGCGACCATTGGCCGTCATTGGTGATCACCAGCAAGCCCGTGGTGTTGAAGTCCAGCCGCCCGGCAATATGCAGCTCGCCCTTATCCGGCTCATCGAGCCAATCGAGTACGGTCGGGTGTTCAGGATCCAACGTCGCGCTCACACAGCCCCTGGGTTTGTGGAGCATGAAATAACGCGCCGGCTTGCCCGCCTGCAGCACCTCATCGTCCAGGCATACCCGGCTGAATTCGCGCACTTCATGGTGAGGATCGCTGACGGCAACGCCATCGACCCGGATCCGCCGCTCCACCAGTAACAGGCGTACCTGTTTTCGATTGAAACGCGGCAGGTTGCTGAGGAAACGATCGACCCGCATCAGGATCGCTCGGCGTCGCGCAACTGTTGGTCGACCTGGGCACAGCGCGGGCACAGGCAGGCTTGGTTACGCAGGGCGTCCGGCAGGGCTTGCAGCACCGCCGGATCGATGGTGACGCTGTAGCACCAGCAGGCTTGGTCGACGCGGCGAGGGTCGGCCAGGGCGCAGTCGTTGCGGGCGCCGCAGGCGGGGCAGAGGGTGGGCGTGGTCATCGGTCGGTTCGGGCGGTATCGGGCAAGGAGCCGGTCCATTCCGGCGTGCCTTGCACGATACAGGGCCGACCTTGCCTCGGCTACTCAGAGCTGGAACTTGCTGACCAGCACATTGAACGAGGTAGCCAGGCGCGACAGGTCCTGGCTGGAGGCGTTGGTCTGGTGCGCACCGGCGGCTGTCTGAGTGGACAGGTCCTGAATGTTAAGCAGGTTGCGATCCACTTCACGGGCCACCTGGGCCTGTTCTTCCGATGCGGACGCGATGACCAGATTGCGTTCGTTGATCTTGGCCACGCTGGCGGTAATGCGTTGCAGCGCTTGACCGGCACTTTGCGCCAAGGTCTGGGTATTGTTGGCCCAGGTCAGGCTCTTGTTCATTGCCGCCACCGCGCCGTCGGCGCCCACCTGCACTTCGCCGATCATTTTTTCGATGTCGACCGTGGAGGTCTGGGTGCGATGGGCCAATGCCCGCACCTCATCGGCAACCACCGCAAAGCCGCGACCCTGCTCACCGGCCCGCGCCGCCTCGATGGCAGCATTGAGTGCCAGCAGGTTGGTCTGGTCGGCGATGCTACGGATCACGTCGATCACCTTGCCGATCTCGCGTACCTGGTTGGCCAGGTCGACGACCGATTGCGTCGAGTCGTTGATCTCCACCACCATCGACGACATGCCGGATACCGCCTGCTCCACCTGCTGGCGGCCGTCTTCGGCTTCGGCGGTGGCCTGGCGCGAGGCTTCGGAGGTGGACGCGGCATTGCCGGCCACTTCGTCCACCGCGGCGGTCATCTGGTTGACGGCAGTGGCGGCCTGTTGGATTTCGTCATTCTGACGGGTCAGGCCACGGGTGCTTTCATCGGTGACCGCACTCAGTTCTTCGGCGGCCGAGGCCAGTTGATCCGAAGCATTGGCGATTTCCATCAGGGTGTTTTTCAGGCCGCCCTGCATGTCCGACAGTGCCATCAACAGTTGCCCGGCTTCGTCGGTACGTTCGGTGAGGATGGCGTGGGTCAGGTCACCGCTGGCAATGCGTTGGGCGCTCTGCACCGCTTGGGCAATGGGGCGGGTGATCAGACGGGTGATCAGCACGCCCACGGTGATGGCGATGATGAACGCCAGTACGATGCCACTGATCATCCACGTCAAGGCGCTGTTGCGCAGCTCGTCGGCGGCGATGGCGCCTTCTTTGATCTGGCGGTTGTTGGACTCGATGATCACGCGGATCAACTCGCGGGCCTGGCGGAACAGTTCGTTGTTGGTGGTGTTGAGTTCAGCCCGAGCCTGATCGATCTTGCCGCTGTCGAGCATCGCTGTAATGCGTTCGGCACTGCTGATATAGCTCGGTAGCACTTTATCCAGTTTGTCACCCGCTGCCCGTTCGTCATCTGCCAGTGGCGTTGCGCGGTAGGTGGCGTAGGCATCCTGGCTGCGCTTGAGTTCGTTGGCGATGTCTTGGCGTACGCGGTCGCGGTCTTGCTGGGACACATCGCCTTGGCTGGCGTCCATCAGGCGGTACAAGCCTCGGTTGTGCGCGACGATCCCATTGAGGGTGGCGGCCGTGGTGCTCACAGATACAAGGTTGTTGGAAAACGTGAGTTCCAATGCCGTGGACAGCCTGACCACGCCCTTGATACCCAGCAAGCCAACCCCGAGGGTGACCAGCGCACACAGTAAAAACGAAAGCAGCAGCTTGGTTGAAATTTTCATGGTTCGAATCCGGGGACGTTAGCGAAGTATGCACGCTAGAGCCTCCCTGGCTGCACGCGACATCATAGTGACATCATGGTAAAGCGAAGAGTTTCAACATCCAAAAATTAACTGAAACGTTAAAGCTCAAGATTGGATTCGAGCTGCGGAAGTGCAGCGTCCATAGGCATTTATCAGAGGCGGCCTAGGTGTATCAAGTTGTTACAGGAACGCACCAGATTCCGTTTTTGATGTCAGATATTTCGTCATTCAGTGAAAGCTGAATGCCGCCCTTCAGCGTCGCTGAAGGTGCTCTTTCGCGGTCCAGGAGGCCGCCATGTATCGACGAATGCTGCTCAGCGCTTTACTCGGTCTGACCCTTTCCGCTTGCGTGCCTTATTACGAGGGAGGCCAGAGCTACTACCGTTCCGAGGTCTATACCTCACCCGCGCCGACGTACTACTACGGGGGTGGCTCGGTGTATCAATACCGGCGTGATTACTACCCTGCGCCCCGTTACTACGCACCGGCACCGCGTTATTACTCTGCGCCGCGCTACTACCAGCCGGCCCCGCGCTATTACTCGGCGCCGCGTTACTACCCGTCCGGGCCGCGCGCCGGCTACCGGCCTTATCCCAATCAGGGCTGGGGGGATCGCGGTGGGCATGACCGTCGAGGCGACCGTGGCGACCGTGGTGGCGGACGCGGCGGTCATTGGTAAGTTTCCCACTATCGAGCGGCGCATCTAGCGCCGCTTTTTTTCGTCTGCCGTTTGTCGGAACTGTCATATTTGACAGGTATCCTTCGCGCTCCAGATGTATTTCACTCACAGGGATCAGAGTGCCGGTCAGGCATGGAGCGTCCAGTGGTTAAGCGATCAATCTGCCTGCTTGTGGTGATGATCTGCGGCGTTATGCACGCCAGCGCGAAGCAGGGGTGTCCGTACGCGTCCTCCGTTCAATTAAAAGAGGGGCGTTTCCAGGCGCGCGATGGGCAGCTTTTGTGGCAGGGGCCTAAGGTTACCCAACTGGATTTCGTCAGCGGGTTCGTGGGCGCATTGTTCATTCCTACCCAGGGGCAGGCCCGGGAAAACGGCTACGTTGAGAAGTGCATCTACCGAACCAACGGCGATCAAGTAATTGCACTGCGCTATGGCGGCTCGGAGGAGGTCGACAGCGTGTCGCTGACCAGCAGCCTGCATTGGCGCCTGGCCAAGGATCCCTTCGGCCAGGACATCTATATCTGCGATGACAGCCAGCCCGATAATTGCTCTTTCACCATCGACCGTTCCAAGCACTGAGCTGTCAAAAGTCGGAAAGGTCTGCCAGAGGGTGCCTACCCTCCCACGCTTTGTTGAAGTGCGCCTGCACCACGGCGTCCGGGATCGTATTGATGTCCGGCCAGTGCCAATGAGGCGTCTGATCCTTGTCGATCAACCGCGCACGCACGCCTTCGGCGAACTCCGGGTGACGGCAGCAATTGAGGCTGAGGGTGTATTCCATCTGGAACACCTGGGCCAGGGACAAATGCCGCGCGCGCTGGATCTGCTCCCACACCAAGTGCGCCGTCAGCGGGCAACCTTCACTCAATGTTTTGCCCGCGCGGTTGAACAGCGGGTCGGCATGCTCGCGCAACGCACTCAAGGCCCGCCACGCACAGCGCACATCGCCCACGTCCAGCCAAGCGTCGATCTGCGCGCGCCGCGGCAGCCATTGCGCGTCGGGTTGCTGGTCGTGCGCCTCCTGGGCCAGCGCCTTGAGCAGGCTGTTGAGCTGCATCGCGGTCTGTTCCTGCCAATTCAATTGCAATAGGCCCTGGAGCAGCTGATCTTGCTGGTCGTCCCGTAGGAAACGGTCGGCCAGCCCCAGGTCCAGCGCGTCACGCCCATTGATATGCGCTCCGGTCAGGCCCAGAAACAAACCGAGTTTGCCCGGCAGGCGCGATAGGAACCAACTGGCCCCCACGTCCGGGTACAGGCCGATGCTGATTTCCGGCATGGCCAGCCGGCTGCTGGGCGTGACGATGCGCACCGCCGCGCTTTGCAGCAGGCCCATGCCGCCGCCCAGCACATAACCGTGACCCCAGCAGATCAGCGGTTTGGGGTAGGTGTGCAAACGGTAATCGAGTCGATATTCGGCGGCAAAAAAGTGCCGGTGTCAATTCTTTCGCGCAAATCAAGAAGGACTTGAAACCGTATATGGGACAGTAGGTTAGCTCCTTTCGGGGCCGCTTAGAAGAAGAGCGGCGTTGTCGGCTAGGAGCGACATAGGAGCGTTGGGAGAGAAAGCCGCATCGCACTGTGTAGTGCTGGATTGCCGAGGAACGGCGGGCCTGTCGCATCATCATAGCCCAACAGGCTCGGCGGCATCCAGAATGAAGAACGCGCAGCCTGGGCTGCGCGTTCGATGGATGCCGTTGAATAGCATGCGGTGCAATCATGGCGGCTTCGGTGGTGTGCTGTGGGTCGCCGTGCCCTTCCTGAATCCTCGATCCCCCGCCATGAACGCTTCCAGCATATGCGGGATCAGCGTCGCCGCATCAACGGCCTCGCCATACGCCTGCGCGTGTAGCGCGGCGTAGCGGTCGAGGTCGACTTTCAAGCTGGTCGGGCAAACGAAAGTCAGCTTGGTGCTCTCGGTCTTCGGCAGCGGGCCGAGCCGCAGCTTCTTGGTCGTGCTCATCGTGAAGTCCCCCGGTTGAAGAACAGCGGCTGGTACGGCCGCAGCACCAGATCCCGGTTGACGATGATGCGAACCGGCAGGCCCGGCCGTTGCGTTAAGGTCGGCTGGATGTTGAGGTTGCGCCGGGTCATCTCCTGGCCGACCTGATTGATGCTGTCCTGCGCGCTGTCGCGCCCAGCGATGATGACGCGATCACCATCCTGCCGGTTCTCCGGCGCGGCCAGCTCGGCACCGACGCCCAGCAGCGTGGTGAGTGCCGCACCGGCAAAGATGCGGCCCCAGTGGTAGTCCACATCGTCCTCCAGCCCGGCATAGCCGGCTGGGTCGGTGCCGGCCAGGTTGTCGAGCGTGAGCGAAGACGTGTCCGGCAGGATGATCCGGTTCCAGACGACTTGAACGCGGCTCTGCCCGTAGCTGACCTGGCTGTTGTATTTGCCCAGGATGCGCGAACCCTGCGGAATCAGCAGGAAGCGCCCGGTGGCTGTGTCATAGACCGGCTCCGTCACCGTGGCGATCACGTCGCCGGGCAAGTCCGACTTGATGCCCGTCACCAAGGCACCTGCGACCACTGTTCCGGCCATAACCTGATACGGCGAAATTGGCAGAGTCAGATTGCCGGAATTACGGGTTTCAGTGGGGCCAGCTTTCATGAAAGCCTCTTTCTGGTCTTGCCGGTTTTGCACCGCTGTCGGGTCAGCAGGTTGGGCCGCCGTGGAGGCCGGCCCGGCCGCCAGCGGGTCAAACGCCGCATTGGCGGCGAAGCCCGGCGCAGCGGCCACCTGTGTCTGCGCTACCGGCGCCGCATTCTGCCCACCCGAGCGGAAGAACACGGACGAGGCCGCGGCCGCCTCGGCTTCTTTTCGCAGGGCATCGTTCGGGTCGTGACCGGGGGCCGCGTAGGCAGCCGTCGCCGGTTGCTGCGACTTCACGATAGCCGGGCCAAGATCGCCCGGCAGCGGTGGCCCTAGTTCGGGAACGGCAGGCAGCAACGCCGGCGGCAGCTTGGAATAGTCCGTCGGCAGCGCATCCAGTCCTTCCGACTTTGACACGCGATCGACGTTGTAAAGCTCGGTCTGCTCGCCTGTGCTGCGTCGATGAGGTTGCAGCGACCACATCAGCGCGCCGAGCACGGCGACCGCTAGGACGCCGGCAAGGATGGCCAGCGAGCGCCGGTTCAGGCGTGTGACTGGACGCGGCTGGGCGCGCAGCGCCACTGCCTCCGGCGCCACCTTGTCCGCCTGCGGCGCGGCAAGGTCGGGAGTGTCATCCTGGCTCATGGTCAGTTCCTCCGTGCAACACCATCGGTGCGCTCGATCCGCACCACGTCGCCGCCATCGCCGCCCAGCCGCAGTTCGGCCGCGCCGAACAGGCGATCCACGACGTAGTACGGCGAGCGAAAACGGTAGTTCACCAGTTGCCCGTCGCCCTGCGCGCCGATGACAAACAGCGGCGGCAGCTCGCCCTGGGCGATGCCCGGCGGGAACTGGATATAGACCTTCTCTCCATCATCGAAGGCGCGCAGAGGCTTCCACGGCGGGTTGCTGCCCGATACCGCGTAGCGGAAGCGGATCTTGTCCAGCGACAGGCCCGTATCGACAGGCGTTGTTGCCTGCGCTGCCTGCGCCTGGCGCTGCAACGCGAGCATTCGGTCTTTCGGATAGTCCCAGGACACCGACGCCATCCATGCCCTCTCGGTCGAGGTCAGCTCCAGCAGGTAGGTGCGCCGACTGGTGGTGATGACGAGATTGGTTTTCAGACCGGAGCGGATAGGCTTGACCAGCACATTGACGCGCAGATCGGCCCCGCCGCCGCTGGACGTGTCGCCCACGATCCAGCGCACGGTATCGCCGGCGGCGACCGTTACCAGTTCCTCGCCCGGTTGAAGCGAAACCACCGTCACGCGCCCCGGCGACGCATAGACCTGATAAAGCGCGCCATCGGTGAACGGCCACACCTGAATCGCGTTGACGTAGCCCTCACGGGTAGGCGCGATACGCGCTTCTGCATTGGCACGGGAAACGCGCACCTTTTCGTCGGCCGGCTCCGGCGCAACGGGGGCCTCATCGAGTTCCGGCAGGGGCTTCAACTGCGCCGGCAGCGCCAGCGGTTCAGGGACGGCGACGACTTCGACGGGCTTGGGCGGTTCGGGCAACGGCTGGGCCAGCACCGTCTCGTCGAGCGAGATGGATGGCGGCGGCTTCCCCTGCGAGGCGCAGCCCGCGAGGGCCAGCAGCGTCAAAGGAACAACGTAAAGGCGGAAACGAAGTTTCATGGTTTGGCTCCTTCGGAAGAATCCAGTTCGCGGCTCCATGACAGGCCGTTGACGTAGATACCCAATGGGTTCTTGAGCAGGCGCTGTTCAGTACGCGGGGTTTGCAGGACGGTCGAAAGCACGGCGTTCCAGCGTTCGGTGCCGGCGGGCGCACCGTTGACATAGCGCTGCTCTGTCCAGCGCACGTTGAAAGACGTGTCGCTCGCGCGAACCACGCTGGTGATTTGCACCGTTACCGATTCCTTGCCGATGCGGGCGAATGGGTCATTGGTGCGGGCGTAGTCGTTGAGCACCGCCGCGCCCTTGTCGGTGGTGTAGTCGTAGGCATCGAGCCAGTTCTGCCGCACCACGATGGGGTCGATGGACAGCGAGCGAACCAGCGTCACGAAGCGCGCCAGGTGGTGCGCGATCTGCGCGTCGCCGGGCCGGTACGGCGTGGCGGCCTCTCCCACGGCGCGCACCTGCCCGGCTTGATCGACCTCGATGACATAGGGCGTCACGATGGACTGCGCCGAGCGCCACACCAGGCCGCCGGCCATCAACAGCGCGAGCACTAGGCAGCCGAAGGCCATCAGGCGCCAATTCTTCGCCTGCACGCGGGCGGAGCCGATACGGTCGTCCCACACCTGGGCGGCGGCTTGATACGGGGTGGCAGGCTGCGGCGTATCGGCGTAGCGCACCTGCGGTCGTTTGAATCGCATGGGTGTTCTCCTTGAAGGTTAGGTATCGGAATCCCGCAGGCTCGGGCCTTGCCCGGAGCCGCCGCCGTCGCCGCCGCGCAGCGTGTGGGCGGCAGTGGTCGCGGCATGGGTAGCCTGCTGGCGGCGGTGCATCCGCTTGGCCCAGGCCGGTTGCTCTTGCTTCTGCGAGCCTGCGGTGCCGTCTGCGGTCTGGCCGGGGCCAGCACCGTCGCTGCCGGCTTCTGTGCCGTTCCAGCCAGCGCGGAAGGAGTCGGCCACCTTCTGCCCAACAGCGGAAGCACCAGAGGTGACGCTGCGGCCTGCGGCTTGTGCGCCAGTCTTGGCGACATTGCCGAGGCCAGCCGCCGCGCCCTTGGCACCGCCGCCGGCCGCAGCGGAACCGGCCTGGAACGCCGATCGGGCACTGCCGGCCGCCGAAGTCGCGGCACGCGCACCGGCACCGGCCAGCTTTGCGGCCGCCGGGGCCATTCGTGCCCCGGCCATGACGGCGCCGCCCACGCCCGTTACGGCGGCGCCGATGGCAACGCCGGTGCCGACAGCCCCGACCGCAGCACCAGCCATCGCGCCCGCACCAAGCTGTGGCGCACCGGACACCAGGCCGGTGGCGATACCGGGGCCGAAAATGCCCAGCGCCAGCAGCGCGAGCGAGGCCAGCATCACGACCAGCGCGTGGTCGATGGATGGTTCGTCGGGATGCACCTGGAACTCGGCGAACAGGCCTGAACCGATGCCGACGATGACGGCCAGCACCAAGACCTTGATGCCTGACGACACCACGTTGCCTAGCACCTTTTCCGCGAGGAACGAGGTCTTGTTCCAGAGTGCAAACGGGATCAAGACGAAGCCGGCGAGCGTAGTCAGTTTGAACTCGATCAGCGTGATGAAAAGCTGTACGGCCAGCACGAAGAAGCAGAGGATCACCACCAGCCAGGCGATGAACAGAACCACGATAGGGTCGATGTTCACGAACACCTCGGGGAACCCAGCCATGTCCCCGATCTGTTCCAGAATCGGCGCGGCTGCGTCGATGCCGGTCTTCGCCAGCCGGCCCGGCTGAAGGAAGTTCTCCATCGTGATGGCCGAGCCGGTAGCGGTAATTCCCAAGCCGGCGAACGAGCGGAACACGATGCTCGCCAGCCAGTTGAAGTTGCCGATGATGTAGGCGAACGCGCCGACACAGAGCACCTTGCGCAGCAGCTTGGCGATCACGTCGTCGCCCTGGCCGGTGGCGTGGCTCATGGCCCAATACAGGCCAGCGATCGTCATGTCGATGACGATGAGCGTGGCGGTGAGAAATGCCACTTCGCCCTGCAATAAGCCGAAGCCCGAGTCGATGTAGCGCGAGAACGTATCGAGGAAACGGTCGATGATGGTCACGTCGTTCATGGCGAATCCTCGGGCGGAGTGAGCGGAACGGCGCCCTCTGGCAATTCATCTGCGGGCGTATCGAAGCTCGGCGGAATCGGCGGGAGTTCAGCCAGCGAGTTGTATTCATCCGGCCCGGTATGGCCGGCGAAGAAGCGCCGCCGGAAGGCTTCAGCGGCGGCGCGGCAGGCATCCTCGCCCACGGCCTGCCGGTCGGCCGCGCATTGCCCGCGCAACGCCTTGAGCCGCACCGGATCTGCGGCCAGGGCGTCGGCCAGGTTCTCGGCCGGCTGCTGGCCGCACGCGGTCAGCAGCACGGCCATCAGGACGGAAGCGCATCGCATGGCCGCCTCCGGTCAGTTGTTATAGAAGTTGACGGACTGCGGCGTGTACGGCGTGCCGGTGCCCAGAAAGCGCCGCCGCACTTCGCGGGCGCGCTCCATAGCCGCCGCTTGCCGCGCCAGTTCCAGTGAAGCGGCCCGGTCTTGCGTGATCTGGAGCTGCTGCGCCTGGATCGACTGCTTGGCCTGCAAAGCCAGGAGCTGGTTCGTCGCCTGCATCGCTTGCAGCGCGCCGGTGGCCGACTGGCTCTGGCTCACGAGATCGGCCAGCGCGCTTTCGTCTTGGGCGAGGTTCTGCGACACCTGCGCCTGCATCCGCATCGCGGTGTGCAAGCCGTTCAAGGTGTTCTGCCAGCGTTCGCGGGCGTCCTGTGCCATGCGGTCGCCGCTGATGGTGGCGGCGTACTGTTCCGGGTACAGGCGGGCGAACGTGGCATCCATGCTCTGCACGTCGTAGGCCAAGCCGCGCGCCTCGGCGATCAGGCGCTCGGTGGTGGCGAGCGTCGAGCGCAGGCGGTTGACGATGTTGAAGTCGAGATTTGCCAGGTTCCTGGCCTGGTTCATCAACATCTGCGCCTCGTTCTGAAGCTGGTTGATCTGGTTGTTGATCTGTTCCAGCGTGCGCACGGCGGTCAGCGTGTTCTGCACGAAGTTGGACGGGTCGAACACCGTCAGCGCGGATGCGGGCTGCACGGCCAGCAGCGATACCGACAGCACGGCAGCGAGTGAGACAGAGAGCAAACGGGGCTTGGTCTTCATGGTGAAACCTCCAGCGGTTGAGAAGCGAGAAAGGAAGCTGCCGCCGGAGCGGACGGCAGCAGGTCGGCGGCCCAGCCGAGGCCGCGATGGCGCAGCCACGCGCCGGCGAAGCCGGGAGCGCCGGCCTGCGTCAGCACGCGGTCAATATCGCGTTGGTCTTGAGGGGTGGATGCGCCCGCGAATGCGAGCGCGACAGGCCCCAGGTCGAGGTCGAACAGGCGATTGCCGAGGCGCGACTGGTAGTAGTAATCGCGCTTGGGCTGTGCGGTCGCCACGATCTCAATCTGGCGGCTGTTCAAGCCGAAGCCTTCGTAGATCGTGCGAATCTGCGGCTCGGAGGCCTGCGGGTTAGGTAAGAAGATCCTGCTCGCGCAGCTTTCGATGATGGCTGGCGCGATGGTCGAGTCCTTGATGTCGGCCAGCGACTGCGTGGCAAAGATGACGCTGACGTTCTTTTTTCTGAGCGTCTTGAGCCATTGCCGGATGCGGGCCGCGAAGGACGGCTCATCGAGGAACAGCCACGCTTCATCGAGGATCAGCAGCGTGGGCGCGCCGTCAAAACGTTCGTCGAAGCGGGCGAACAGGTAGCGCAGCACTGCTTGCACGGCGGCGGGGCTGTGCATCAGTTCTTCCATCTCAAAGCCCTGCACGTCGGCCATGCCCAGCCGGTCGTGGTCAGCGTCCAGCAGCTTGCCGTGGGCGCCGCCCAACACATAGGGCGCGAGCGCTTGGCGCAGCGCGTTGGACTGCAATAACACCGACAAGCCGGTCATGGTGCGCTGCTCCACTGGCGCACCGGCAAGGCTTCGCAGCGCCGACCAAATGGCAGCCTTCTCGTCCGGGCCGACCGTCACGCCTTCGTGCAGCAGCCGGCCCTCCACCCATTCGGCGGCCCAGGTGCGGTAGCCCTCGTGGGCTATTCGCGCGAGTGGCTGGAAGGCGATGCCGCCATCGGCACCGAGGTCGTAGTGCTCACCGCCAAGGCCGAGGATGGTGGCGCGCATCGAGCGCCCCATGTCGAAGGCGAAGATCCGCGAGCCGAAGTAGCGCCGGAACTGCATGGCCAATATGGCGAGCAGCACCGACTTGCCCATGCCGGTCGGCCCGGCGACAAGGGTGTGCCCCACGTCGCCGATGTGCGTCACCAGCCGGAACGGCGTCGCGCCATCGGTGCGGGTGACGATCAGCGGCGGGCCATCGAGGTGTTCGTTCTTCTCCGGCCCAGCCCATACCGCTGACATCGGCATCATGTGCGCCAGGTTCAGCGTCGAAACGATGGGCTGACGCACGTTCGCGTATGCGTTGCCGGGGACGGACGACAGCCAGGCATCGACTGCGTTGAGGGTTTCGGGGATGGTCACGAAACCCCGGCCCTGGATGACGCGCTCCACCATGCGCAGCTTCTCGTCGGCCACGGCCGGGTCGGCGTCGAGCACCGTCACCGTGGCGGTGAGGTAGCCGAAGGCGACTTGATCGCTGCCCAGCTCCTGCAAGGCGGCATCGGCGTCGGCGGCCTTGTTGCTGGCATCGGTATCGACCAGCGGGCTTTCCTGCTGAAAGATCGTTTCGCGCAGCAGCGCGATGACGTTCTTGCGCTTGGCGAACCATTGGCGCCGCAAGCGCCCCAATTCCCGTTCCGCCTCGGCTTTGTCCAGGCACAGGAAGCGCGTACTCCAGCGATACGCAAAGCCCAGGCGGTTGAGGTCGTCCAAGATCCCCGGCCAGGTCGAGGTCGGGAAGCCTCGTACCGACACCACGCGCAGGTGCTGATCGCCCAGCATGGGCGCCAGGCCGCCGACCAGCGCGGCATCGGCCAGCAGTGCGTCGATATGGAACGGCACGTCGGGCACGCCGACGCGATAGCGCCGCGTGGAGACTGTGGCATGCAGGTAGGTCAGCGTCTGGCTATCGTCCAGCCAGGCAATCTCCGGCATCACACCATCGAGCAGGTCGAACACGCGATCGGTCTCTGCCACGAAGGAATCAAGCCGACCACGCCAGTCCACACCCTCAGTGGGCCGGTTCTCGTACAGCATCCCAGCCGCACGGGCGCGAGACTCTTGCGGCGGTAGGTGTTGCAACGTGAAGTGATAGACGCTCTCGAAATGGCCATCCGACTCCTCGAACGCCGCGCGTCGCTCCTCATCCACCAGCCAGGACAGTGGTTCGGGAAAGGAGGATTGCGGATAGCTCGATGCCCGCATCCGCTCGGCCTCGATATAGAAGGCCCAGCCAGACCCGGTACGGCGAAGCGCGTTGTTCTGCCGCGCCGACGTGGCAATCAGCTCGCCCTGTGTCGCACTGTCCAAGTCGGGGCCGCGAAACTGGAACGTGCGTTGAAACGAACCATCTTTGTTCAGCACAACGCCCGGCGCGACCAGCCCGGCCCAGGGCAGCCAGTCGGCAAGCAAGGCCGGGCGCTGACGATATTCGGCAAGGTTCAGCATGGCGTCCTCCCCTCACACGTCCAGAAGCGGGCGGTGTTTGATATGCCGCGCGAAGACCTGCATGAACTGCGGATCGACGCGCGCACCCCATACGGCCAGCGAGTGGCCGACGATCCAGAGCACCACGCCGGGAATCCACAGTTGCAGGCCCAGCCCGACGGCGGCGGCTAGCGTGCCGTTGGCAATCGCCACGGTGCGCGGCGCACCGCCCAGCAGGATCGGCTCGGTCAGCGAGCGATGCAGCGGCACTTCAAAGCCCGGAAGATCGGTGGCCTTACTCATACGACGGCCCCTCCGGAGAAGCTGAAGAACGACAGGAAGAACGAGGACGCGGCGAACGCGATGGACAGGCCGAACACGATCTGGATCAGCTTGCGAAAGCCGCCGCTGGTATCACCGAACGCCAGCGCAAGCCCCGTCGAGATGATGATGATCACCGCCACGATCCGGGCGACTGGCCCTTGGATGGATTCGAGGATGGAGGTCAGCGGCCCTTCCCACGGCATCGAGGAACCGGCGGCCTGCGCCGTGCCCGCCAGCAACAGCATCAGCGCGGCCAGCAGCAGCCCTTGCCCTGCGGGACGGGCCAGGTGGCGCAGCCGCGCCATGCTGGACAGGCGAGAAATAGGATTTACGGAAAGACGGAAAGCATCAACGTGCGTCATGGCAGTTCTCCAGGTTGGTCAGGGGTCGAGGAAGGCGCAGCGGCAGCGGCTGCAAGAGGAACCGGCGGCAGCTCGGGAAACGGCGTTTCCAGCGCATCTGTCAGGCGATAGCCCGCACCGTCGAAGCCGACGACACGGGAGATGGTTTCGACGTGACGTTTGCGGCCACGGCCTGCGATGTGAATCACCACGTTGACCGCCTCGGCGATCAGGGCGCGGGGCGGATTCACTGCCACTTCGAGGATCAGTTGCTCCAGACGCAGCAGTGCGCCCAAGGCGGAGCCGGCATGGATGGTGGCAATGCCGCCGGGGTGGCCGGTGCCCCAGACCTTCACCAAGTCCAGGGCTTCGCCGCCACGCACTTCGCCGACGATCACGCGGTCAGGCCGCAGGCGCATCGTGGCCCGCACCAGCTCGGTCATTGTGACGACGCCGGCGCGGGTGCGCAGCGGCACATGGTCGCGGGCCGCGCATTGCAGCTCGATGGTGTCTTCGAGCACCAGCACGCGGTCGCCTGTGGCGGCGATCTCGGCCAGCAGCGCGTTCGCCAGCGTGGTCTTGCCGGTGCTGGTGCCGCCGGCGATCAGGATGTTCTGCCGCTCGCGCACGGCGCGGCGCAGGAACTCGGCCTGCCCGGCGGTCAGGATGCCGTCGGCCACGTAGCGATCCAGGCCGATGATGCTCACGGCCCGCTTGCGTAGCGCGAAGGCTGGCCCCGGGGCGGCCGGAGGCAGGATGCCCTCGAAACGCTCGCCGGTTTCCGGCAACTCGGCGGTCAAGAGCGGCTGGCCGCGATGCACCTCCGCGCCGACATGCGCGGCGACCAGGCGGATGATGCGTTCACCATCGGCCTCGGGCATCTCCACGCCCAGCGGCGAGCGACCCGACGACAGCCGATCCACCCACAGGGTGCGATCGGGGTTGAGCATGATTTCCACAACATCCGGATCTTCGAGCGCAGCGGCGATCAGCGGCCCCATCGCCGTGCGCAGCATCTGGATGCGGCGATCCTGGGACGCCGCGGCGGATGAGCGAGATTCAGGCGGAATCTGCGGAACGGCACTCATGACGCACGCTCTGCAGCTCGCTCATCGGCGGACGCCATCGCTGCTGCGTCATCCATCCGCATCGGATCGGGGTGCAGTTCCTCCACCACGTCGCGCACCAGACTGCGGCCACGCAGCAGGTGGCGACCCAACTGCTCGACGAACTGCTCGAAGCGCGCTTTGCCCTGGGCGCGGGCCGCGTCCTTGTGGGCTTCTGGCACCGGCGTGCTGATGGTCAAGAAATAGCGGATGAACAGCGCCAGCGTTTCGATCTGGATGTTCTGGTCGCGCTCCATGCGTTCGGTCTGCCGCGACAGTCGATCCAGCCGCTTGGCAATGGCGGCCTCACGCTGGTCGCCCGCATCGGGTGACAGCCAGGACGCCAAGGCCGCTGCGACGATGGAGGACTTGGACACGCCTTTCTTGGCGGCAAGTTCATCCAGGCGCTTGGCGTGCTCGGGCTGGATGAAAAGATTGAGGCGGTATTGGCTCATAGGTCTATTCCGTCGTTGGGGTCGAGAGAAGCCAGCCGGGCCGTGCGCTGCATGGCCGGGTCGAGCTGGCCGGGAAGCGGGAGCGCCAGGTCGTCGTCATCGAGCAGCTCCAGGTCGTTCGCACACGCGTCCAACTCGGGCTCGTAGGCGACGGTTTCGGAGAGTTCGAGCTGGCGGCGCGGGCCGCCGTCATCGGTGCCGCCCGGACCATCGGCGGATACCGAGGTCGGCGCCGTAGGTACGGCCGGGATCGCCAAGCCGCTCCAGTCGTCGGGGCGGGCTGGCGGCGCGTCGGCGTACCTCCCGACTGCGAGCACGGGCGGTGGCAGGACGCGATCCTTGAAATTGGCGTCGACGTAGTAACGCAGCTTCTTCGCGCGGATCGGGGCAACGCTGGACACCATGACTACGGCGTCCTCAGGTGGAAGCTGCATCACCTCGCCGGGCGTCAGCAGCGGACGTGCAGTTTCCTGACGCGACACCATCAGGTGCCCCAGCCACGGAGCGAGGCGGTGGCCCGCGTAGTTGCGCTGCGCGCGAAGCTCGGTGGCGGTGCCGAGGGTTTCGGAAATCCTTTTCGCCGTCCTTTCGTCGTTGGTGGCGAAAGTCACCCGGACATGGCAGTTGTCGAGGATGGAATGGTTCTGCCCATACGCCTTGTCGATCTGGTTCAGGCTTTGAGCGATGAGAAAGCTGCGGATGCCGTAGCCGGCCATGAAGGCAAGCGCGGACTCGAAAAAATCGAGGCGACCCAGCGCCGGAAACTCGTCCAGCATCAGCAGCAGCTTGTGCCGGCGCGCGATGCCATCGCTGCCGTCGAGCGATTCGGTCAGCCGCCGCCCGATCTGGTTCAAGATGAGCCGGATCAGCGGCTTGGTGCGGCTTATGTCGGAGGGCGGCACCACCAGATAGAGCGATACCGGGTGCTCGGCGGAAATCAGGTCGGCGATGCGCCAATCGCAGCGCGATGTGACTTCGGCCACGGTCGGGTCGCGGTACAGGCCGAGAAACGACATGGCGGTGGAGAGCACGCCCGATCGCTCGTTGTCCGACTTGTTGAGCACTTCGCGGGCAGCGGATGCGACAACCGGGTGAGGCGCATCGCCCAGGTGCTTCGTCGTCATCATCCGGTGCAGCGTCAGCTCGAACGGACACGCCGGGTCGCTGAGGAAGTTGGCGACGCCGCGCAGCGTCTTGTCCTCGCCTGCGTACAGAACATGCAAGATTGCACCGACCAGTAGCGCGTGGCTGGTCTTCTCCCAATGATTGCGCTTCTCTAACGCACCTTCAGGGTCAACCAGAATGTCGGCGATGTTCTGCACGTCGCGCACTTCATGTGCGCCGCGCCGGACTTCAAGCAGCGGGTTGTAGGCGGCCGACTGCCTATCGGTGGGGTTGAAAAGCAGGCAGTGCGAAAAGCGCGAACGCCAGCCCGCCGTGATCTTCCAGTTCTCTCCCTTAATGTCGTGAATGACGGCGGACGCCGGCCACGAAAGCAACGTAGGCACCACCAAGCCCACGCCCTTGCCCGAGCGCGTGGGTGCGAAGCTCAGGACATGTTCCGGCCCCTCATGTCGGAGGTATTGGTCGTCGTGTTGGCCGAGGAAGACGCCCGCCGGGAGGGTCAGTCCAGCTTTGCGGATGTCGACGGCATCGGCCCAGCGTGCCGAACCATAAGTCGTAACCAGCCGCGACTGCCGAGAACGCCATACCGACATGGCGATGGCGACGAGTAAAGCGAACAAACCGCTACCACCCGCAATCGCACCGCCTGTGTCGAAGACGTGCGGCGCGTAGGCATCAAAGAAGAACCACCATTCGAACAAGCGCCACGGGTGATAAACCGGTACACCTAGAAGATCGAACCAGGGCGATCCGAGGCGTACTTGATAGCCAAGGGTCGCTGCTGTCCATTGTGTGGCGCCCCAGACGCCGGCGATCACGATGCCGATTACCACAGCGATCTGGCCGAACAGAACGTTCGTCCCTTGCATGACCTGTCCTCCGATTTCTCCTGCGCTGGTGTCTCATTGAAAGCGTTGCACAGGGGGTGTCGCAGGCGTCAGGATCGGTTCTGGGCTAGTGCCGGTCAAAGACCGTTCGCAGCACAATGGTCGAGGGAAAAGAAAGAATGAGCGCGGTGGCGAGTCAAAGAAAAGCGCCGCAAGCGAAAGCGCACTGCGGCGCATACAGAGTTCCAAGCAAGTTACCCAAAAAAAGCCGTCAATGGGCCTTGCTTCCACTCATAGGCAATATTTAGATATCATGAAAAACGATGATATTTAAGATTGGAATAAAAATGAAAAATATCAAGAGTATGGATCTCAACTTGCTCAAGGCGCTGGACGCATTGTTAGACGAACGCAATGTGACACGGGCGGCGGCCCGTCTGGGACTAACCCAGCCGGCCTTGAGTGGCATGCTGACGCGGTTGCGCGAGAGCTTCGGTGACCCGCTTTTCGCGCGCTCGCAGCGGGGTATCGTTCCAACGCAGCGGGCGCTGGATCTAGGGATGCCTGTCAAGCAGGTGCTCGCCGAAATCGACGCGCTGCTCCAGCCACCTTCCTTCAATCCGGCCACCGCACAACTGACCTTCTCCATCGCCGCGACGGACTATGCGCTGCGTGCCGTTGCTGTCCCATTTCTATCGGCACTTAAACGGCACGCACCGCGTGTACGAGTCTCATTAGTGCCAGTCGAGAGCGGGCAGCTACAGAACCAGCTTGAGCGCGGTCAGATCGATTTAGCCCTCCTGACGCCAGAGATCACTCCGCCAAATCTGCATGCCCGAGAGCTGTTCAAGGAACACTATGTGTGTGTCCTGCGGGAAGACCATCCTGCGGCTATGGGGCGCAAGCTGACCGTTAAACAGTTCTGTGCTCTCGACCATGCGCTTGTTTCCTACGATGGTGGAGGTTTCCGCGGCGTCACCGACGATGCGCTAGAACAGTTGGGCAAACGACGCAGCGTCACACTGTCGGTCAAGAGCTTTCTGATCTTGCCAGACATCCTGCGTGCCAGTGACATGGTTGCGATCTTGCCGAGCCGCTTGGTCGCCGGTATGGACAAGCTGGCTATCTCCCTGCCGCCGGTGAAGATACCGGGGTTCACCAAGACGGCTGCTTGGCACGAACGCACCCATCACGATCCAGCACATCGCTGGATACGAGCACTGCTGTTCACTTCCTGTGCTAACAACAAGTAGGCAAGATCGCTCCTATCGTCATGCTCAGCACAACTCTACCTCGCACTACAAATAAGCAATCAGTCGGCTCAATTGGAGACGCGCCCTTTCGTAGCGCCGCTGCGAGATAGCCTAGTCGGTGGATGGCAGAACCTAGGCCTTGATATCATATTTTATGATATCAAAAATAGAAACTTAGGATTTCACTTATTGCAGATGGAGGCTCATGATTTGCTCCATGACCACTTGAATGACGCAGCCACCCCTGTTGCGTCATCGACATTTTGTGAAGGAGCTTCGATATGAGCAAGCAACAGAACGCCATCCTCTGGCCCGAAGGCTACACGCCGGGCTTTACTGAGAATTTCGCCTCCAATGAGATCATCGCCGCCGGCTTGAGCGCGGCCGACGTATGGCCTCTACTCGTCACACCATCGCTGTGGCCAAGCTACTACGCCAACTCGGCTAACGTGTGCTTTCATGACGGCAAAGGCCCGGTACTGGCCGACGGCGATCGGTTTTACTTCGAGACCTTCGGCTTCCCGGTAGAGGGGCAGTGCAACGAATACGTGCCACCTGCGGATGGGCAACCCGGCCGCGTGGCCTGGCACGGCTGGTCCGGCGAGGAAGGCACAGATACGCGCCTGGATGTGCATCACGCCTGGCTGGTTGAGAACCTGGACGGCAGGCGCGTGCGCATCCTCACGCAGGAAACTCAGAAGGGCAAACCGGCCGAGGAGCTGCACAACGCCAAACCCAACCCGATGATCAACGGCCATCAGGACTGGCTCGACAGCTTGGTCGAGGCAGCGCGCAAAGCCAAGCAGGCGTAGTGGTCTCCGGCCGCTTGATCCCAAGCGTCTGAACGGAGAAAACCATGATGAGAACTCCCCTCAGGATTCTGCTGGTCCTGACTTCGCAGGCAACGATGGGCGACGAACTGCTCAACCGCGAATGGTTCCGCAGTCGGACCGAAGCGAAGGTGCTGATCGAACGTTGGCGACAGTTCTACAACGAGCAGCGGCCGCATAGCGCGCATGCTTACAAACCGCCGGCGACGATCCGGCGCAACTGGATCCAATCCGATAGCATCCCCTCCGAACTCACTGCCTGACTGGCTACAAAGTTCGTACTCAGGTCACCTTGGCGCAGGCACTGAAGGTGGAGCCACCCGGAATGGGTGCTCCCACCGCCTTACGCGCACTGGCTCGAACTCTCCCGAGGCGCCGGCAAGCTCGTCACATAGCGACTAGAGAGAGGAGGTGACCGTACGAGTTCCCAGCGCCCGATCCACTCTGGGAGCTGGGTCGCCTAGCGACTACGCTACCAATGGAGCTAGCGATCAACTCGATAACTTGAGCGTGATAACGCCCAGGATGATCAACGCCACGCCAAGGTATCGCATCAGGGAGGTTGGGTCGCCATAGAAATGAATTCCGACTAAGAAAGTTCCCGCCGCTCCGATACCCGTCCACACCGCATAAGCAGTCCCAATCGGTATCTGACGCTGAGCAAGCCATAGGAAGGCGCCGCTAATTGTCATGAAAGAGACGGCTACTGCGACCCCACTCCAACGCGATGTTGGCTCTTGCGCCATTTTCAGCCCGACCGGCCATCCGATTTCAAACAATCCAGCCAAAACAAGATAGATCCAACCCATTGCGATTCTCCTTCAAATTTTTCATATCCGGCATACATACTCCGGCATGACCACCAGCTTAGAACTTCGGCGGCTCTTTAGGCGTGGTGTGGGGCACATCGCCATCTTCGTAAAAGCGCTTTCGCGTAGCCTCGGCAACCCGGTTACATAGTTGGTCGCCCAGCATTGGTCGATCCAACTTGCATTGCTTGCGCAACTCTTTCAGACGCTCAGGATTGAGCGCTAATTCATCGACTGTCGGAAGGTTGGCTTTATCTGGTTTCCCAGATGGGCTGCAGGCTGCCAATGTCGAGGAAAGCAATATGAGAGCAATCTTCTTCATGGTTAATTTTCTTTGGGAGATTGTGTGATGGTTTACCGCCGACCTTTGGCATCTGGAGATTTGATCGAATGAACGCGTTCCATGAAGCGAGTCAGCATTTCTGACGGCTCGCTGGCCGGCCGTAGTAGATAGGTCGTGAGCATTGGCGAACGTCCAGTCAGCGGCCGTGCGACCACCCCCTGTTCCCTGCTGGCTGTGATATGCGCGCCTCCTGTGAGGCCTAGTGCAAGTCCCGCCGAAACCAGGACCATCATTAGATCGCTGGAAGTCACGCGTTCGGCAATCAGTGGCTCTATGTCCACGCGACGTAGCACCCGTTCAACTTGCCGAGCATGGCCCTCACACGCCACCGCGTCGCAGAGCACCAGCGGATACCGCAACAGCTCTTCTAGGGGAATCTGTTTGTGGGATAGCAAGGGGTGCCGTGCGGGCACAGCTACCATCAGAGGGTCACTCCACACCGGCACGGCGATGATGCCTTCGCCGACTTCATCCGATTGAGCGAAGCCGAGATCGTACAGTTCGCCACACAATCCCTTGATTTGCTGTGCCAAAGGCACCTCGAAGAAGCGAACTTCCACTTCCGGCTCTTCCTGCCGGCAGAGCGCCAACAACGCAGGCAGGCGCGATGGCGTGATTCCATCAGACAATGCAATACGGAGCTGGCAATGAAAGCCATTGGCTGCGGCGTTCACACTGTCGCGCGCCTGCTGCAAAGCTGCGAAGACACGCGGCACGCTCTCAAAGAAGAGCCTGCCCGCACGAGTCAAGCGGGTGCTCCGAGTGGTTCTCGCAAATAGCGCTACGCCCAACTCTTCCTCAAGTTCCTTGATGGCGCGCGACAGCGGCGATGTCTCTATGTGGAGGCGCTCTGCGGCTCGGGCAAAGTGCAGCTCCTCTGCCACCGCCAGAAAGTAGCGCAGGTGTCGAATTTCCATGTTCGCATTCCTCATCACTCAGGCCTCACCACCTTCGCCTTGCGTCACGCTATTTAGCTAGCCTTCGCAAGCTGCTCCAGCATGTTTCTGCGATCAAACAGGAGAGCCGGATAATGCTTTTGCCAGGACGCCCCATTGCATGGCTGTCTCGGCCCGCGTGCGGATCAGCGAAGCCTGCGCTGACAGCACCCCGGCCTCAGCCTCGGCCACCACCGTGGCGTCCACTTGTCCCGCCTCGAACAGACGTCGGCTGCGATCGAGCTGACGCTCCGCGACTGCGACACCCTCGGCCTGATGCTCCAGTGCTGCGTGCTGCGTATGCCAACCGAGATATGCGTTCTCTACGTCCTGCAAAGCACTCAACAAAGTGCGCTCGAACTCCGCACGGGCAGCTCGGCTGCGCGCCTCTCCGGTCTCGATGCCGGCACGGATCGCGCCACCATCGAAGATCGGCAACGACACCCCGGCCCCAAGTGAAAAAATGTTTCCAGTGATGCGGGTTCCCACACTCTCTACGCGCTGCCGTCCGCCGCTCAGGTCCAACACCAGCCTGGGGAAGCGTTCGCCTTCGGCTGCGTTCCAGCGCGCGGTTTCGGCGGCGAACTTCGCTTCGGCGGCGCGCACGTCGGGCCGCTCACTCAGCAGGTCCGCAGGTATGCGTGTCGGTGTCCAGTCCGGGACGGCGAGCGACGCAAGAGTTGGGGAAGCTGCAGGCGCTCCGGGCGTTTGTCCCACTAGTACATCGAGTGCATGCGTCGCCTCGCCGCGCGCACGCCGCAGTTGCTCTTGCTCCACGCGCAGTGCGACGACGCCGGCGCGGGTACGCTCGATGTCGAAGCCGGTAGCTTGTCCGGCCTCGAACTTCCGTTGCATCAGCAAGACGAGTCGTTCTGCGGATGCCAGCCGCGCCGCGGCTAGCGCTTCGAGCTCACTGGCTTGGCGCTGCTGCACAGCCGCCGACACTGTTTCAAACGCGACCTGCCACCGCGTGGCAACCCACGCTTGTTCGGCTGCCACCGCATCCAGGCGCGCACCTTCTGCTGCCTGCGAAAGCCGTCCCGACAGGTCTGCCTCCCACGATGCGGACAACGTGGCGCGGCCATCATTGCCGATTGCAACGTTCTCTGAATAGTCGCGTCCTCGAGTTGCCTGCGTGCCCGCGGACAACGAGGGGAGCAGGGAGGCCCGTGCTCGCCGCGTGGCGGCCGATGCCTCGTCCACGCGCGCTCGCGCAATCGTCAGTTCGGTATTGCGCTCCAGCGCCGCCCGGACCAAGGCATTGAGGTGCGGATCGCCGTAGGCCGTCCACCAATCGACGGGAAGAGTACGGCGGGACGATTTGTCCAAGATGCCTTCACCTCCCTCTTCATTTGAGAAATGGGCCGGTACATCCAGGCGAGGTGGATCGGCAGAGTGCGGGGCATGGCTGCAGGCCGCAAGAAGCAGTAGCGGAGAAATCATGGCAATGAGGCGATAGCGTTCAAGAATTTGAGACATGGCAGCTCCTTGCGTTCCGAAAAAGTCTTGACGGACTGTTGTATGGCTTCTACTATACCGTCTGGACTGTATATGACTCAAGCTTTTTTGGAGCACGACCATGCCGCCCCGCGCGAAAACAAAGTTGCCCCCCCCGTCCACTGCCCATAGCAGCGCCGATGCGCAGCCCGGCCTCCAGCAAGGAGCCCAGCGAACTCGCGACCGCATCCTGCAGGCCGCCCGCGAACTGGTGCTGGAGGAAGGTGCCAGTCGCTTGACACTGGACGCCGTCGTTGTGCGGGCCGGGTTGAGCAAAGGGGCGTTTCTCTATCACTTCAAGACCAAACGCGATTTGTTCGTGACACTGATCGACGAGATGATCCGGGCGTTCGACGCGGTACAAGCCAATCACGAGCGCAGGTTTGCCGGAGATCCGGACCCCTGGCTGTCGAGCCAGGTGGAAGCGATGCCCGACGACGAGATGCAGAAGATGGGCGCAGCGCTGCTCGCGGCAGCTGCGGAAGATCCAACACTTCTCGACCCACTGCGCGAGTGGTACCGCGTGCAGTACGAACGCGTGCGTCGATCCCCGCGTGGCACCGAGACCGCGGCACTCATCATGCTGGCATTGGATGGCGCCCTGTTCGCCGATCTTCTGGGTTTGCCAATACTCGCACCCGCAGAGCGGCGGCATTTCTTTCGGGCGCTCCAGGATCTCGCCTCGGGCCATCTCGAACTTGTCCCGGCAAAAGGACGCACATGAGTCGCGTCCGTAGCGGTGTCATGACCGCGTGCGCACCGCGCTCCTTGGCGGTTGCTTGCACACTATCCATTTCGACTCTGCTCTCAGGGTGCGGAAACTCGCAATCCACCGTATCCGAGCCTCCGCGCGCAGTGAAGCTCGCCGCCGCGCAGTCGGATCTCCCGCATAGCTCTCGCATCGAATTGACTGGCTCGGCGCGAGCAACCGAGCGCAGCATCCTAGGATTTGAAACAGGAGGACGGATCGCCAAGTTGAACGTCGACGTGGGTGAACGGTTCTCCCGCGGCCAAGTCCTGGCAGAACTTGATGCGCAACCTGACCGGCTTCGCGTGACACAAGCGCAAGCATCCCTGGCGGCCGCCGAAGCCGGCCTGATGGATCGACGTGTACAGACAGATCAACAGCGCCGGTTGCTCGAAAGCGAAGTCATCTCCCCTGCTGCGTTCGAGAGCGCGAAGGCGCAGCTAGCGGTCGCAGAGGGTCAAGCGCGCACTGCCAAGGCGGCGCTTGGCCTGGCCGAACGAGCACAACGTGGCACGATGATCGTCGCTCCTTTCGATGGTGTCGTGGCGGAAAAGCTGGCTTTGGCGTTCACCGACATTGCTGCTGGTGCGCCGGTATTTCAGGTCGACGGCGTGCGCAGTGGCACTGAGATCATCGCGAACGCGTCTACTACACAGGCACCTCACATAGATGTCGGCCAACGCGCAGAACTGAGCTGGAGCGGAGCCGAACAACCAATCCGAGCGGTGGTACGTCGTGTCGGTCTGCGCGCCGAAAATGGCTCGCTCCTACCCGTGGTGCTAGTGCCTGAAGATAACGCGCAAGCGCGCGCACTTCGGCCAGGTATTCCCGTACAGGTCGTGCTCGACGCACCTGCGGCAACCTCCAAGACCTCTCGGCCCGAGACTGTATCCATACCTTATGCCTCGCTGGTGCTCGGCACGAAGCCGGGCGAGGCTTCCGTCTTCGTCTACACCCCTGAAGATAAGAAGGTGCACCGTCGCGCGGTGCGCTTCACGCCGGTACAGGAAGGAGACAGCGCGCGCGTCCTCGCTGGACTCAAGCCCGGCGAGACGGTGGTTGCCGCCGGAGGAGGATGGCTCACCGATGGACAGCCAGTGACACCACTGGAAGCCACCACTCAATTGACCAAGCGCTAACGCGATCCACCAGGTTACTTCATCATGAAGATCACCGAGATGGCGCTGCGCGCCAGTCGACTTACCTACTTTGTAGCGCTCATCATTTTCGTCGCCGGCATCGCGACCTTCCTGAATTTTCCTTCTCAGGAGGAGCCGACTGTCACGGTCCGCGATGCGATGGTCACGGCGTTGAACCCGGGGCTGCCCGCCGAACGCGTTGAGCAACTCATTGCCCGGCCGATCGAGGAGCGCTTGCGCGAACTGGCAGAGGTCAAGCGCGTGACGAGCACCGTGCGCGCAGGCAGCGCCATGATCCAGGTCACGATCTGGGACCGCTACACCGACTTGGCACCGATCTGGCAGCGCGTCCGGGCCAAGGTCGCCGATTCGAAGGATGCCTTACCACAGAGCACGATGGGGCCTTTCGTCGACGAAGACTTCGGCCGCGTCGCGGTTGCCTCGATTGCGGTCACTGCACCAGGTTACTCCATGAGCGAGATGCGCGTCGCGCTCAAGCAGATGCGCGACCGCCTGTACACCGTGCCTGGTATTGAGCGCATCACTTTCTACGGCCTGCAGGAAGAGCGCGTCTATCTCGAATTCGATCGGCCTAGGCTCGCGCGATTGGAGCTGACACCACAGGGGGTGATCGACCAACTCGTCAAACAGAACGTCGTCGCTTCGGGTGGACAAATTGTTGTCGGCGGCATCAATGCAACCTTGGCGGTCAGTGGCGAAGTGCGTGACGCTCCCTCCCTGCGAGCAATGCCGATCGCGCTGCCACGACCGCAAAGTAGTACGGCGCCCGTGCCGACGATCGCATTGGGTGAACTGGCGCAGGTGAGTGTGCGGCCAGCCGATCCGCCGGAATCTGCTGCCATCTACAAAGGCCAGCCCGCTGTCGTCATGGCGGTTTCGATGGCCTCCGGTCAGAACGTGGAGCAGTTCGGAAAAGCGCTCAAAGCACGGGTTGCAGACCAGGAGAAGCTGCTGCCGGCGGGTTTCGATCTGTCATACGTCACTTTCCAGGCCGATGTCGTCAAGCACGAGATGGGCAAAATGAACCAAGTCATGATGGAGACGATCATCGTCGTCCTCGGTGTCGTCGTGCTATTTCTCGGTTGGCGCACCGGGATCATCGTGGGCATGATCGTGCCGTTGACGATCCTCAGTGCACTCATCGTCATGCGCGCGATGAACATCGAGCTTCAGAACGTCTCGATGGGCGCCATCATCATTGCGCTCGGCTTGTTGGTGGACAACGGCATTGTGATTGCCGAAGACATCGAACGCCGCCTGGCCGGTGGCGAAGATCGTAAGCATGCCTGCCTCGAGGCGGGCCGCACGCTCGCCATTCCGCTGCTCACGTCCTCGCTCGTGATCGTGATCGTGTTCTCGCCGTTCTTTTTTGGCCAGAACGCCACGAGCGAGTATCTGCACAATCTCGTGGTCGTGCTGGCACTGACGTTGTTCGCTTCGTGGCTGCTGTGCCTGACTGTCACGCCCCTATTGTGCTACCACTTCGCCAAACCCCATCACAAGCAGGAGCAGGGCGACGCCTATGACACCCGCTTCTACCGTGGCTACCGGCGCGTACTGGAGTGGGTGCTCCACCATAAGGCGGTCTATGTAGCGTCGATGATCGCGGCGCTTGCCATTGCGCTGTATGGCTTCACCACCCTGCCGTACGATTTCATGCCCAAGTCCGACCGGCTTCAGTTCCAGATTCCGGTGCAGCTCGCCCCCGGTACCGACTCGCGCGAAACGCTCGCCCGCGTGAAGCAGATCAGTGGTTGGCTGGGCGACACGAACATCAATCCAGAAGTCTCCGATCACATCGGCTACGTCGCCGATGGTGGCCCGCGCTTCATCCTTAGCCTGAATCCACCACTGCCGGCATCGAACATCGCGTACTTCGTTGTCACATTGAAGCCGAAGAGCGACATCGACGCCGTCCTCGCCCGCACCCGCAGCTACTTTGCGCAAGCACATGGCGACGTGCGCGCCGAGCCCAAGCGTTTCTCGCTCGGTGCGACCGAGTCAGGGACTGCCATTTATCGCGTCAGCGGTCCGGATGAGGAGGTATTGTTGGGGGCCGCGTCCAAAATCGAAGCAGCGCTGCGCAAGCTGCCCGGCACCATCAACGTCAAGAACGATTGGGATACGCGCGTTGGCCGCATCGACGTACGGGTCGACCAGGACCGCGCGCGTCGGGCGGGCGTGACGACTGAAGACATCGCTGGCGGGCTGGATGTCCGCTACAGCGGCAGATCGATCTCGGTTATTCGCGACGGTGACACCTCCGTCCCGATCGTCCTGCGCAGTATCGTAAGCGAGCGTCGCAGCACGGCAGACGTAGGCGCGACGCTCATCTATCCCACCAACGGCGGTCCAGCGGTGACGCTGGCTCAGGTCGCAGACGTATCGCTCGCGAGCGAGCCCTCGGTCATCCAACGGCGCAATCTCATCCGCACGATCACCGTGCAAGGACAGAACACCTCTTACACCGCCCAGGAGATCATCAACCGCCTGGCGCCTAGCGTCGCTGCCCTGGACCTGCCCGCGGGCTACTCGGTTGAACTTGGCGGCGAGATCGAGGAAGCCGCCGAATCGAACGCCGCGCTGTTGACCTACATGCCCCTCGCATTTCTGGCGATGCTGATGCTGTTCGTATGGCAGTTCAATTCTTTCCGCAAGCTCGGTGTGATCCTCGCGACGATCCCTTTCACGCTTATCGGCGTGGTATTGGCTCTGAAGCTGACCGGCACACCTTTCAGCTTCATGGCGACCTTCGGCGTACTGGCCCTGTTCGGGATCATTGTCAACAACGCCGTGCTCTTGCTGGAACGCATCGACCAGGGGCTAGCGGAAGGCCTGCCACGCCATGAAGCCTTGGTTGGGGCCGCGATACAACGGCTTCGTCCAATCGTGATGACCAAGGTCACCTGCATTTCGGGACTGGTGCCACTCATGCTCTTCTCCGGACCATTATGGAAAGGGATGGCGATCGCGATGATCGGTGGGCTGGCACTCGGAACGCTGGTGACGTTGGGCTTGATTCCGCTGCTTTACGAAGTCCTGTTTGGAATCAAGCGAATTGGGCCGTGGAACCTGAGTGTCGCCACCGCGCATGGAGATCGCTCATGAGTCTCTTGCGAGCCGCCGCGTGCTGCGCATTCTCAGAATTCGTATGCACCCACGCTTCATGCGTATGTCTCGCTAGGCTTATGCGATTCAGCACCCATCCGCTGATCTGGAAATCCTGGTCGATTGTCATTGCCGCAGGGGTTCTAGGAGCGGGCTATCCACTGGGCCTGCGGGCCATCACGGCGGGCGGTCCGATGCGCTGGGTCGGCCTCTGTGTGGCAGTGACGTGCATGGCGGCCAGCGGCGCACTTTTGTGGTTCGCGCTCAAGCGGATTCCGATCAGCGCGGCCTCTGCAGCCTGGGCAGGAATCGGGCTACTTGGAAACTTGGGCGTCGGCGCCCTCCTACTAGGCGATGTCGCATCGGTAACGCGCTGGTCTGGCACCGCCCTCATCGCAGCAGGCATTGCCTGTCTTAGTTTCGTTTGATCAAGGAGACCCATTATGAAGAGCAAAACTGCATTGATCCGCGGCGGCATCTTTTTTTGCGTAGCAGGCGCGCTCTCTGGATGCGCGACCAACAGCATGACGCGCTCCGGATTTCTCGGCGACTACGAGAAGTTATCGCCGACACGATACGAGAACGTACTGATGTACCGCGCAGCGGGATTCGAGCCCAAGCGTTATGCCGCTGTCGTGGTGGAAGAAGCGCAGATCAAGACCGCCTCGGGTCGCATCGATGGGCTCGATGACGCGCAGCAGCGCGAAGTGCTAGACCATGTGACGAGCGAACTGAAACGCCAGGAAGGCAAAAGTCCCGCCCCCCCAGGTGGCGCGGGACAGGTTCGGGTGCGTGTAGCGGTCACCGAACTGCAGACACCGAATCGGGCAGTCAATGCAATGACGACCCTGCTGGTTGGACCCGTGACGACGGGTGGTGCCAGCCTAGAGTTCGAAGCAGTCGATTTAAGGACGGGACGCCGGGTTGCTGCCGCCAGTTGCTTCGAGCGCGGCAACGTCATTAAAGAGTTCGCCGGTTCGTACACATTGCTGGGTCATGCCAAAGCGGCGATCACGAACTGCATCGAGCGCATCGACAGCGCTTGGCGGGACACGCAGCCATGAGCAACGCTTCACAGGCTTGGCTCCGGCAGGATGCCATGGTCGGCGGTGATCACAAATGGCTGGCGGGTGGCGACTGGACGATAGAGCACTACGCCAGTCTGGCAAAATCCGTGTCCGCCGCCCGCATCAGTCATGCCGAGGGGTACGCCACTCCCTTACTCGACTGGACGCAAGTCCAGAGACTGGACACCGCCGGCGCGGCTCTGCTGGTGGAAATTCTCGGGCCAGACTCGATACTCGACCGGCCGGAGGCAGCTCCAAATCTGTCCTCGGATCGCCTCGCCCTAATGAGAGCGCTGGCCGCCGCTGCTACCGATCAGCAGAAGACGGAGAAAGCAGCGGTGAGCGGGAATCCTCTGCTCCGCGGTCTGGGACGCATAGGCCTGACCTTGGAACAGGGCTGTCGTGCGTGTCTTGGTCTGGCCGGGTTCGTGGGCCAGATCATCGAAACATGGAGCCGTACCGTTCGTCACCCGCGTCGCTGGCGCGCGACCTCGGTGATCGCTCAAATCCAGCGATCAGCGGTGGACGCCATTCCCATCGTGGCGCTACTGAGCTTCATGGTAGGAATGGTGGTGGCGTTCCTGGGAGCAACGGTGCTGGCCAACTTCGGTGCGAGCATCTTCTCGGTGCATCTGGTCGCCTTCTCGTTCATGCGCGAGTTCGGAGTGCTGCTCCCGGCCATATTGATTGCAGGCCGTACCGCAAGCGCGTACACCGCCCAAATCGGTTCGATGAAGGCAAATGAAGAGATCGATGCGCTTCGCTCCAACGCGCTCGACCCCATCGAGTTACTGGTGCTGCCACGCGTGCTGGCGCTTCTTGTGTCCTTGCCACTGCTCACCTTAGTAGGCATCTTGGCTGGCATTGCGGGCGGCGCCACCGTATGCGCACTGAGCTTGGAAATTCCTCCCGCACAGTTCCTTGCCATCGTGCAGGAAAAAATCGAGGTGCGCCATTTTCTTGTCGGAATGAGCAAGTCCCCGCTCTTCGCGGTGATGATCGCCGCTATCGGCTGCCATGAAGGGTTCAAGGTCGCCGGTAGCGCTGAGTCGGTAGGCGACCACACGACGTCTAGTGTCGTGCAATCAATCTTCATGGTGATCCTGATAGACGCCATCGCTGCACTGTTCTTCATGGAGATGGGCTGGTGAGCGCGGTGAAGCAAGACACCGACAACGGTGTGCGACACGCTATTGAAGTGCGCGGCCTGGACAACAGGTTTGGAACCCAGCAGGTCCATCAGGACCTAGACCTGGACGTGCGGCGCGGGGAAATCCTTGGCGTGGTGGGAGGGTCAGGCACCGGGAAATCCGTGCTCTTGCGTAGCGTCGTCGGGCTGCAGAAGCCGCATTCGGGCGTGGTCCGTATCGGGGGGCGCGACCTACTGCGAGCCCAATGGCTTGCGCGCGCGCGTATGGAGCGAAGGTTCGGCATTCTGTTCCAGAAGGGCGCGTTGTATTCATCGCTGACCGTCTTGGAGAACGTCGCTCTTCCTTTGATCGAGCATGTCGGTCTGGCGCGGCCTCTTGCCGAGCGTTTGGCAAGAAGCAAGCTGGGCTTGGTGGGGTTGCCTGCCGGAGCGGGAGACAAGTATCCGGCCTCGTTGTCCGGAGGCATGGTGAAACGAGCAGCACTGGCGAGAGCCTTGGCGCTTGATGCGAACATCCTGTTTCTTGACGAACCCACCGCAGGACTGGATCCAATCGGGGCTGCATCTTTCGACCAATTGATTCTGACCCTGCGCAATGCACTGGGCCTCACGGTGTTTCTGGTAACCCACGACCTCGATACGCTGTACACCATATGCGACCGTGTCGCGGTCCTGGCGAACCAGAAGGTACTCATCAACGACGGCATCGAGGCAGTCGAGCGCTTCAAGCACCCGTGGATACAGGAATACTTTCACGGCCCCCGTGGCCGTGCGGCCGCACAGGCCACTGGTGCTTCCAGCCAAGAGACGCAGCCATGAAACCCCTCCGCATCTGCATCATTCTTCCGTCGCGCACGCATTGGGCTGGGCGCACGCAATATTTAAACTCTGAGAACGAGGTGGTCTGATCATGGAACCACGTGCCCATCATGTATTCATTGGTCTGTTCGTCGTGCTGCTCGGTGCGATTGGTATTGGCTTCGCGCTTTGGCTCAGCGACACACGTTCCGACCACGATTACCAGTATTACCGGATTATGTTCGATGAGCCAGTGACCGGGCTTACGCCCGGCAGCCAGGTTCAGTACAGCGGAATCACGATTGGCGAAGTCGTTGCACTTTCTCTTTCACCGCGAGACCCAAGGCGGGCGATAGCGCGCGTACGCATCAATGCCACCATCCCGGTCCGGCAGGATACCCGCGCTGAATTGGTCATCACGGGAATTACCGGCAACGCGGTGATCGAGTTGAGCGACGGTGGGCCAAACGTGCCATTGCTGGATCGGAGAGAGGACGAGGAACCGTTGATCCTCGCACCACGTTCGGCGATGGCATCCCTGGTCTCCGGTGAGGGGAACAGCATGACGACACTCAACGGCATCTTGCTGCGCACGCAGGAGTTACTGTCGAAGGAGAATTTGGCTCTTGTGCACCGCAGTCTGGTGAATCTTGAACAGACCACGGGCGCGGTCGCTGACCAGAGGGCCGAGATCGCGACGTTAATCAGCAATCTGACCGAAGCAAGCAGAGAATCGACAGCTGCCGTGCGCCAAGCAAATAGCACTCTTCGCGATGCCAACCTGCTACTAAATAACGATGGTAAGCAAATCATGGTGAACACGCGTGATGCAACGGCATCCCTCGAACGCGCCGCTTTCAGGGTTGAGACGCTACTGCAAAACAATCAGGAATCGCTGAACCAGGGCTTGGCCGCCACAGGTCCTGCCATGCACGAACTCCAGCAGGCGCTGGCCAATCTAAACACCGTGCTGCGCCGACTGGATCGCAATCCGGCGCAATACCTGCTCGGTGGAGAGAACATTGAGGAAACCAAGCCGTGAACACTTCCGCCAGGATGATTCCCGTCGCTGCCGTGACTATGACGCTAGTACTCGGCTTGTCCGCGTGCAGTGTGCTTCCCAAAGCAGCTCCAATGGTCACCTACAAATTGCCCGACTATCACATCGCCCAGGCGGAGAGTACGCCGCGCGCCGTTCCGGGACCCGGGGCGCTGCGCGTCTACGCCCCTGAGAGTAGTCGCGTCCTGGATTCGGAGCGGCTGTTCATTGCGCAGCCCGATGGTCGCTTGTCGGCTTGGCAAGGAGTGCGTTGGGCCGACCCCGCACCGGTGCTGCTGCGTGACCGAATCGTCGAAGCCTTCATGCGCGATGGGCGGTCGACTTCCGTGATTACCGATAGCACCCCAATGAGCGCCGATATGGAGTTGCGCAGTACGCTGCGGGCGTTCCAGCTCGAATACCGCGGCACTGAAGCGATCGCCGCGGTTCGGCTCGATGTGCAACTGGTCGATCCGGCCAAACGGACTGCTATTGCCAGTAGACGCTTCGAAGCAATCCAAGCCACAGGCAGCAAGCGAGAGGCCGATGTGGTGAGCGCGTTCGGTGTCGCCACGGATATATTGGCCGGGCAGATCGTTGAATGGGCAGTTCAGGTCGGGGCAGCGCGTTTGCGAGTTGCACCGGAATTGGCAAGCAACCATGCACCCACAGCGTCGTCGATAAGCACAGACTAGTCGTCTTAACGGAGCACAGAAGCTAGGGCCAAAACGCTGCTCGACACCTTAACTCGGTACGACAGCCTACGGCCCCGATCCAATCCCAGGACCTCTTTGCCGTCCAACCTCCCATGACACACCGCCGCCGCGTACAGTCGCGGCGATCTGCTGCCCCAGTCGTGGCTCGATTATCGGCCGCCAAGGCACCAGACTGAATCCCATGCCGTCATCGAGCAGCGCATAGCGACCGCTGGCGAGCATGACCGAGCGCCGGTAGATGCCGGCTACGCGCTGCCCGTCTGTGACGTGCCGATGCTCCAATCCGCTATCGGCGGCAATGTGCTGGGCGGCCTGCGCCAGCTCCCGATTGCGCAGCGTTTCCAGCAGATTCCGGGAGAGAATCAGCCGCTGCCCGCGCCGCTGGGCCAGCCCCTGTTCTTCGAGGAAGTCGGCGCGCTGCTGCAAGGCTTGCCTAGCATCGCCGCCAAAGCCCAGGTCGCCCAGTCCCTTGCCGCCGCCGATCAACTGCTGATCCAGCCAGGTCGCGCCGATGACGCGGGCCTGCCGTTCAATCGGCAGATGCGATTTCAGTTCGACCGCCACGCCGCCCAGCCGCTGCGCGTCGTACTGGCGGCCACGCTCGGCCAAGTCGTCCGGCACCTTCCATAACCCCTCGGCCACGCGCTCCACGATGCCGGCCCGCCGTAGGGCTTCCAGCCGGCGGATATGGGCCGCCACAGCCTCTTGCGGGTCGCGGCCGGGCTTGGCTCGGCCTTGCTCGATCGCCAGGTGGTGATCGGTGCGGTACAGGCCATTGCTCGCCAGCGTGGCGATGTTCTTGTCGGCCGCCCGCACCTCGGCGGAACCGCGTACCTCCACCACCGCGCCGATGGGATAGTTCGCCAGCTCGTCGCGGGCGTCCAACGCGACGTAGTGGGCTTTGCCGTCCAACCCGTCGATGACCAGATAGCCGCGGTCGTGCAGCTCGTCGGCCAGACCCTTAGCAGCCACGCGACCGACGATAGTGCGGCCGTCGTCGCCCGGCTCGAACACCGCCAGCTCGCGAGGCTTGCCGCTCATGGCCCGCTGCATCGTTCGGATGATGTCGCCACGCTCGCCCAGGGCACGCAAGGTCTTCTCCGCGTCCGCATGGACGGCCCAGGTGCCGGGCTGCACCTCGTCGGCCAGGCCCAGGCGCTGCAAGTGTTGCAGGCGGCCGATCAGCAGCAGGCGCTGGCGTTGCAGCCGGGGTTCGTTGAAGCGTTCGATCTGCACCCGGCCATCCTCGCCGGCCTCGCGCTGCAACGTGCGGTCGAGGCTCGTCCACCGCTCTTGCTCCACCTCGCGCTGCAAGGTCTGCTGGATCTCCAGTTCGGTGCGCGGCCCCAGCCATTCCGTCGCCAGCTCGGCGGCGCGATGGCGGAAGCCGTGGGCGATGTAGTCGCCCGCGATGATGAGGTCTTTGCCGGTATCGTCGCGTCCGCGCACGATCAGGTGCGTGTGCGGGTTGTCGGTGTTCCAGTGATCGACCGCCACCCAATCCAGCCGCGTCCCCAGGTCGGCCTCCATCCGGTTCATCAGGTGCCGGGTGTAGGTGCGCAGGTCGTCCAGCTCCGCACTGTCTTCAGGTGAGACGATGAAGCGGAAATGATGTCGGTCGTCCTGGCAGCGTTCCTTGAAGGCATCGAGGTCGGCTTCGTCGGTCTGCGGCCCGTAGGCACGGCCCGGCTCGCCGTTCCGGCCGGCACCGTCGCGCTCGATGTAGCGCAGGTGCTTGGCGAGCGACTGCGGACTGGCGTTGCGCTGGTTGACCAGCAGCGTCTTGATGGTCACGCGCCGTGACATAGGGGTCAGCTTTGCGCCTGCGAAGCGCGCCGCCGTATGGCCGCGTCCAAGCCGTGAGCCGGGCCGCTGGCCGGCGTGCTGGCCGCTCCCGCCAGCGGTAGGACGGCGCACCGCCGACTTGCCGCCGCTGGCCTTGCCAGCCTGCTTGAGCACCTTGGAAACGAAGCTCTGGCCCTGGCCTTTGCCTCGGTTCTTCGGCGCGCCAGGGCGCACCCAGAAATCATGGTCGCCGCGGTCGGTCATGGCTGTGCTCCCTGCAAGCTCCGGCGTGTCCGAGCGTGCGAAGCACGCGGACATGCCTGCATCGGCGCGTGCCTCGCGCCCCACGCGGCACGGCGGCGAAGCCGCGCCGTGCCGCGCCACCCCCACGTGCAGACTGGCTTTGCGGGCGGCAGAGTGCCGAACCCTTTTGTCTTGCCTTCCGCCTTTGCCCCTCGCTGACGCTCCGGGCAGCGGCGGCCCGGCGGCGCTGCTGCGCGAGCAGCCAGCGCGCCGGCGAACGCGGCGACGGCCGCAGGCCGGCAGCGTTCGAGGCAAGACGCCTGCACATGGGAAGGCGGCGCGAAGCGCGGCGCGGATGCGCTCGCACTGCACGCGCGATGACACGCGGAACACCACGGGATCGACACGCCTGATAGCACGATGATGCGCAGCGAATCGGCGGCGATCATGGGCGCTTCTCCAGCCAGACCGGGTGCGCGACGCCGATCACGGCGGATGCGGCAACCGGCCCGAAATACCGGCTGTCGAACGACGACGGGTTGGTCACGCTCAACAGGAAAAGCTCGCCGGGTTCAAGGCGGCGGCACTGCTGCCAGGATGGCAGCGGGCGGCCCCAGCGGTCGGCGAGCAGCGCGGCGGCCAAAGGCACGCCGTCGATGCGGACGATGCCGCCAGCGATGCACACCTCCTGCGGCGCGACGGCACCCACGCGCTTGAGCAACGGCACGCGCGCCGGCAGGTAGCCGCGCTGCGCGGCCAGCGCGGCGGCGTCTGGCGGCAGCGTGGTCAGCACGATGGAGCCGACGCGCGGCGCATCGGGTGGTGCGATGCGATACCAGCCCACCGGAACGCTGTCGGACGGGTTGTAGATCAGGCGCGGCATCGGATGCACGAAGGACGCCCAGGCGAGCGCAGCGAGGCCGCAGGCGGCGAAGCCCGCGAGCACGATGCGAGCGCGCAGGCGCGAGCGAGGACGCGGTGCCTTTCCAGTGGTGTTGGCGCCAGTGGAAACGGCGGTCATGGCAGCACCCTCCCGGCTAACCAGGCGGCGTGCCGCTCGGCGGTGTACTCGGGCAGCGGCAGGCGCGCGGCGAGCCGGTTGGCGAGCGTGCGCCAGTACGCAGGCGAGACGGCGATGGGCGCGATGCCCAGCGCCTCGATGGCGTCGATGCGTTCCAGCACGGCGCGCACTTGCCCGTCGCCCTCGGCGTGCAGCAGCAGGCGCGCGCCCGGCTGTACGCCGGGGATGCGCTGCGCCGCGTCCAGCGGCGTGCAGGCTTGCATCACCATGAGCTGCCAGCGCACGGTGCCGTAGTCGTTGGCCTGCCAGCGGATGCGGCAGAACACCGCGCCCGGCAGGAACACCGCGCTGCGCCGCCAGCGGTCGAGCTGGTGCGTGCACGCGGGTTCGCCGAAGCGCAGGTAGAGCTTGAAACGGGCCTCGATGTAGGCCAGCGCCACGCGCGTCAGCGGCGCGCTGGCTGGCTGGCCGGAAGGTGCGATGAATGATGGCTGTGGCGCAGCCGTGGCCGTGGCCGCGACAGCGGCAGGCGCGGCGGCTAGTGCAGTGGATGCAGTCATGGTGTGTTCTCCCTGCGGTTCTCGGGAAACTCCCGTTCCAGCAGGCCGCGCAGCAGGTCGGCCACGGTCACGCCTTGCGTGAAGGCAGAGACCTTGATGCGCGCCCGCATGGCGGGCGTGATGTCGAGGGTGAGGCGGGCCGTGTAGAGGTCGCCCTTGCCCAGCGCGTCGGCGTCGCCCTGGCGAATCCACGCCTCGGCGTGCGGATTCGCAGGTGGACGCGCGCCGATGCCGACGCGCTTTGCTGCGCGCTTGCTGTTCGGTGGTGGCTTCGCGGTCATGTCGTCCACCGCAGCAGTTCGTCCACGAGCGCGGTGATTTCGCGCGCGGCGGCGCTGTCCGGCGCCGTCTCGCGTGCAAGCCGGCCAGCGGCCACGCTGTCGGCGAACACGATGCGCTGATGCACTTCCGCGCGCAGCGCAGGAAGCGGCTGATCGGCGAGCGCCTGGCGCGCTTCGCGCCCGATCACGGTGGTACTGACACGCCGGTTGATGACGAAGGCCGCGCGCAGCGCAGGCCGAAAGACTTGCGCCTCGCGGATCAGCGCCACCATCTCGGCGCTGGCCCACAGGTCGTAGGGGCTGGGCTGCACCGGGATCAGCACGCGCTCGGCCGCCAGCAGCGCGGAGCGCGCCAAGGCGGCGATGCGCGGCGGGCCGTCGATGACAACGTGATCGGCGCGGCGTGCCAGCTCCGGGGCTTCCTGATGCAGCGTTTCGCGTGCGAGGCCCACGGCGCTGAAAAGCCGTGGCAAGCCTTGCTGGCTTCTGCGCTGTGTCCAGTCGAGCGATGACCCCTGCGGGTCGGCGTCCAGCAGCACGACGTGCTGGCCGCGCATTGCCAGTTCGCCGGCAATGTGGGTGGCGAGCGTGGTCTTGCCCACGCCGCCTTTCTGGTTGAGCAGCGCGACGATCATGGCCTGGCCCTTCGTGTTGGAAAGCCTGGCTGTTCCTGCTGCGTTGGTGGCCGCGTGGCGGTTGTCCACCGCAGCGGCGTTTCCCTACTACAAGTTAGAGAAATTAAGTTAGGGAAGTTAGAGGGCGCGCAAACCCAGTGCTGGCGCGGGTTTGCGGCCGATTGGCACGCCTGATAGCACGATAGTCCCACGCCTGATAGCACGATACCCCGCACGCCTGATAGCACGACACTATTCACAGGCTCTCCCGGAGTTATCCCCGTGCCGTATGCGGCACGGGCCGGAAGGTCAGCAGCTCGGCGCCGCTGTCCGGCATCCGCTCGATGCCCAGGACGTAGCCGGGCAGCGACTGCCGCGCGACGAGCGCGCGCAAGTCGCAGGCGAAGTCGTAGGGCTTGGCGGTGCTGCCGGATTTCTGGTGCAGGTAGCGGAAGTCGAATTGCCAGCCGTATGCCTGCTTGCCGCCGTGCTTGCGCACCAGGCGGTACAGCCACCGCTCGATGCCGCCGGTCAGCCGGAAATACGCCGGGTCGATGGTCAGCACCAGGGCCGCATTCAGCACGCCCGTATAGAACCAGTCCGGCAAGATCAGCTCGATGCCCAACGGCGTGCCGCTGGCATCGGCCAGTTCCTTCCATTCGTTGATCCACGAGAAGCGGTGCAAACGCCGCCCGGTTGTCTCGCGGATGGACGTGGCCACCGTGGTCGATTGCAGGCGATCCAAGGCCGCTTTGAGGCGCTGGTAGTCGCGCAGCGACTTGCCGCGCCCGACGAAGCGCAGGATCTCGTAGGGCGTCGCGCGGATCAGCCGTGATGGCCGCAGGCCCGCATCCTTCGCCTCCACGATCTGCGAGGCCGCCCAAATCAGCACGTCGGCATCCCAAATCGTGGCGATGCCATGCTCCTGCGTGCCTTCCACGCGGATCGTGACGTTGCCCGCCCGGAAGTCGATGGGCTTGACCCGCTTGGACTTGGCGAGCGAGAAGAACGGATAGGCCATCAAGTCCTGGCTGTCGCGCGGTGCCATGTCGCCCGGCAAGGCGCGGAACAGGTCGAGCTGTTCGCGTTCTTGCGGGGGCCGCTGCCGGAATGGCAGCGCGGAGATGGACATGGCTGTGGCCTGGCGCGCGCCAGCGATCAGCGCGCACGGCTGTCCGCCGAGTGGTGCTCGGCGTACTCGGGATCGGAAGTCGTCTCGAAGCTGCGGTCGGCCGCCCAGGCGTCGAGGTCGGCCACGGCGTACATGACGCGCCGGCCGAACTTGCGAAAGCGCGGGCCGCCGCCGATCACGCGCTGCTTTTCCAGCGTGCGCGGCGACAAGCGCAGGTACTCGGCGGCTTCGTCGTTGGTGAGGTAACGCTGCGGCTGCGCGGCAGCGGTCGAGACAGTGGCGGCAGGCCGCAAGGGAGCTGGTCGCATGGGATGAACCTCCATCAAGCCCGGCCACACCACGCAGCCGGATGAAGGCACTTTCAAGAAAGCGAGGCTTCTTGCTAAGGGACGAATTGCAGGGGCTGCGAAACGTCCCCCCTACTGCAACGGCAGTGGCGGAAGCTGTGCCAGGCGGCGATAGCCGCCGCGCATCAGCGCATCGCCACGGCGCACCAGCCGACGCACGCGGGCGCGCAAGGCGCCGTCCTTGTGCCAGTCGCCCGCGACGGTATCGGCGCCGAACAGCCCTTCGGCCACTTCGCGCAAGGACGCGCCCGCCAGGGTCGCGTCGAGCGCCTGCAAGGTGTGCAGCTCCAGCAGTGCGGCAGGCGTGGGCCGCGAACGGGCCGCCGCCGCAGGCGCGGCAACCGTGGCGGCAGCCAGGGCGTCGAGTTCCGCCGCGAGCGTGCGATAGCGCGTGCAGGGCGTGGCGCAGGCACGAGTGGCGTAGAGGTAGGCCACACCGTCCTCCAGGCCCGGCGCGAGCGCGAGCCGCAGGCAGCAGCCGGGCCAATGCGCCACCAGCACCAGGCGCTTGCCATCGTGGATCAGTTGCTTGCGGCCAGGAACGCGCCAGAACTCGAAGGCATGGGCTTCGGGTGGCGGGTCGGCGTCGGGATAGAGCTGCACCACGGCATCGTGGTCAGGGAACCAGGCCGGATGCGCTTCGCGCGCATCCAGGGCTGGGTTTTCCAACAGGCGCAGGCTCCAAGCCTGCGCCGCGTCCGGTCGGCGGCGACGGCGCAGCCAGTCGCGGCGGTAGTCGGGATTCCTGCGCAGGTATTCCCAGGCCAGCGCGGGGCCATCGAGGTGCAGGACGTAGAGATAGGCGGCTGTCGGATACCAGTGGTCGGCGCTGCGATCAGTCATGGCGAAAGCTCCCTGTGCTTGGGATGCGTCGCCACGATTTCCGCGATGCGGGAGCTATCGAAATGCCATCAGGTCATCATCAAAAACGGTTAAGCTGTAACTGTCGGTGTCAAGACCGTTTGGCTCCGGCGTGTTGGGGAAATCGTCTGAATGCGACGGCTGCGCCACCCGGAAATGGTGCGCGGCACCGGATACCGTGCCGCAGCCCGCGCCAAAGATCAGGACTGTTTGCATCAGACTGGCATCGCTTCGGTGCATCAATGCCGATTCAGACCTACCCGGTCTTGACCAAGACTGAAATAGTCACAGTGCGCCCCGGCTGGCCGGGCCGCGCTGGCGTTCATCAGTCCGTGATCGCGTCGTTCTCCTGCGCCAGCCGGACGTACTCCGACAGCGGGCGCACCGCCTGGAAATACCGATCCCGCTGCAACGGCAGCTTGCGCGGCCCGACGATGCCGGCCAGGTCGGACAGCCTGACCGTCCCCAGCGAGGGCATGCCGATGCCGAGGTCGATCAGGCCATAGGCCGTATCGCCATCGGCGGGGTCGAGCGACACCAGCAGCCAGGTCACATGCGCGTCAGGGGTGAACAGGCGCACCACCGGCAGCGGGTCGAGGCGCTGACCAGCGGCGAGCGCCGCGCCGTGGGCCAGCAGCCGGGCGCGTTCATCAGCGGTGACAAGCGGCAAGGTCATGGGCAGAACCCCCACGGAACCGTGCATGCGTGTGGAAGCACGGATGCACAAGCCATCGCATCCGTAGAAGAACGCAAGCGCGGAAGCGCAATTGCAGGAAGCCGGAAAGACACGGATGCGATTCCCCGGTTCTGTGGAAATCCGTAAATGCGGATTTCCGTAAAAGCACGGAACAGCGATTTTTTGGCAATGAGTTAAAGATAACGTGGTTTTAATTGTCCTGCGATTTGACGCTTCTGTCCATGCAGAAGCGCTCCGTCCAACCTGGCCGCCCGGCCGGTGCCACCACCTTCGATGCCGAACTGGCGCAAGCCTTCGGCGCGGCGGTGCGCGCGCTACGGACGGAACGAGGGATCGCGCAGGAATCGCTGGCACACCTGGCCGGCATCGAGCGTTCGCACATGGGCAAGGTCGAGCGCGGCGAACACATGCCCACGCTGGCGCTTATCTTCAAGATCGCCAGCGCGCTCGAATGCAGCACGGCGGTGCTGATGAGCGAGGCTGAAAGCCAGCTCGCAGCAGCAGCGGCCCAGCCGTAGGCGCCGGCCCGGCCGATCCGGCGCAGGCCGGTTCGGCGGCGCTCAAGGGGTGCCAAGCGCAGCGCGGCGGGGATAGCCCGCAGGGCTTTCCCCTGGAGGCAAGCAAAGCGCGCAGCGCCGCAGGCGCGAAGGCGTGAGGGATTGAAGCCGAATGGCCGTGACGACAACGACGGCACGGGGCGCAGCCCGAAAGCCCGGCGGCGCATCGCGCCGACACGCCATGCCCTGACCGACGGCACCAACGCAGCTTCCGCGTATGGAAACGCAACCTGCTATGGATTGCTGCTTGCCGCTGCCAGGTTTGGGGCGAAGAAACAGCGCAGCGCCCCGCCGTGGGGCGGGGCGCTGCGGGCGGCGGTCACGCCGCCTGGGGCTTGCTGCGCGACCAGATCAGGTCGTGCGTGCCGTCCTCGCTTTCGATCAGGCGGGCATAGACCGTGGCTGGGAACGATGGATCGTCGAGGGTCACGGAGATGTACTCCCGCCCGGCCTCGCTGGTCTTCTTCCACGCCGCGCCGATGTCGTGGCTGGCCGCCTGCAAGCGGAAGTCAGGGGCTTTCTCGTTGTCCCCCTTGTCGTTGGGAACCAGCTTGGCCTTGACGTTGAGCGTCAGGGTGCGAAGCGTGCCGGTGAAGCCGTCTTTTTCTGCGGTGAAGGTGCCGATGTTGGCCATGATGTTTTCCTTTCGGTTGAACAAGGTTCGCGCCCATCGCGTCCTTGTTGTGATCCGGCCGGCGGGGGACGGGCTGGCTGCACCGCTTGCGGTCGAAACGCAGTGGAGAGCCGGGAGGCGAAAAGAATTTGCTGCGCGAGGAAGCCGCGCAGCGGCGGGGAAATTGTTTTCGAAGGACGGTTGCAGCCATGAAGCCCGAGGCGCAGCCGCGCCACCGCCAGGATTCACAACGAGACAAGGACGCCTTGGGCCGAACCGCTCCGAAAGGAGATGGGGCCGGCTCGGCATCCCCGCATGAAGGCTGCACCGGCTCGCCCGCTGACGCGGGCCAGGTCAACCCCCCGACGACACGCGAGAACGCCCCTGCCGCACCTTGCGGTGCCGGTCTTGAGGCGTGGCGTGGAAGCTCCATAGCGATGCCGGAAAGGCATACCGTGAACTGGCGTGAACCGTCCTTCGTGACGTGATGGGTACGAACCGCCAGCGTTGAGGACGGCCTGCATTTGCACAACCTGCCGCAGCAAGCGCCAGCGTGTTCGCCAGTGCCGCGCCCATCGCGGTGGGGCGCTGGCCGGGCCGATCCGGCGTAGGCCGGTTCGGCGGTATCAAGGGGTGCCAAGCATCGCGCGGCGGGGATAGCCCGCAGGGCTTTCCCCTGGAGGCAAGCGCAGCGCGCAGCGCCGCAGGCGCGAAGACGTGAGGGATTGAAGCCGAATGGCCGTGACAGCGAAGTCGGCACGGGGCGAAGCCCGCAAAGCCCGGCGGCGCATCGCGCCGACACGCCCAGGCCGTTCTATGCTCTCAGGAAGAAAACCAAGACCAGTCCATGACCCTCCAGCTCCGACACGAAACCCCGGACGACGTTGCCGCCATCGAGGCAGTCACGGTGGCCGCCTTCGCCGATGCACCACATACCAGCCACACCGAGCAATTCATCGTGCGGGCCTTGCGAGCCGCCGGCGAACTGACGCTTTCCATCGTGGCCGAAGAACATGGCCAGGTCGTCGGCCACGTCGCGCTGTCGCCGGTGACGATCACCGATGACCACGGGCGAGAGGCCCAAGGCTGGTACGGCCTGGGGCCAATCTCCGTCCTGCCGCCAAGGCAGGGAAACGGCATCGGTTCGCGCCTGATGGAACAGGCGCTGTCCGAACTGCGAGCCATGCAGGCCGCAGGCTGCGTGCTGCTGGGAGATCCCGCGTATTACGCGCGCTTTGGTTTTGAGGCCCATGCGGGTCTGCAACTGCCGGGCGTACCGCCCGGCTACTTCATGGCGCTGGCTCTGCACGGGCCAGTGCCGGAAGGCGTCGCGCACTACAGCGATGCCTTCAACGCCGCCGCCTGAGCGAGCGCGAAGGCGGCGGCGTTCTGATTCGGCTGTTGGCCTTGAACACCGGGCGCGGCCACCGCCGCGCCCGGATTTGCATTTCACCGCGCCCAGGACGGAACGGCCTGGGCGCGGTGCTGTTCGGGTTATTTCTTCGTCTCGATGAGCCACCATACGGCACGCGGCAAGGCGCGGCCCGTGATGGGGTGAATGTCGGTCAGGTCGGCACGGGCTAACCAGCCCGAGGGCGGGCGGTAGCCGCGCACGTCGCCGTCGCCGTGCCAGCGGCGGGCGCGTACCGCGCCGGGGGCGTAGATCGCCGCCATGCGTAGGCGGCTGGTGGTGGTGTGGGTCATGGGGCGTTCTCCTTCAAGCGAAGCGCCCCGGTTCAAGGCCGGGGCGCTTGCCATCGGCGCAGGTCAAGCGGCCAGCGCCACGGCGGGTTCATCCGCCAGTGCCTCGGCATCCTCCGGGGCGTCATCCTGCGCCTGCGGTTCTGCCTGCGTGGCTTCCTGCGTGCCTTCGGTGGCGAAGATGGCGGGCATCCATCCGGTTCCATCCGCCAGCCGCTCGGCTTCGCTGGCAATGTCGGCCTTCTTCAACTTCGCCAGCCGGGTGACGTGCGACGGTGCGAACTGCTCAACGGCTTCCAGAATCGCGGCCTTCGGCACATGCCGGAAATAACCTTCATTGGATGGCTTCCACCACGCGGCCATGTCCAGCCCCACGGCCTGCGCCAGTTCTTCGCCCGGCTGCTGCCGCGTGGTGCGGGGTGTCACCACGTCCACCGTGACGGCCACGCATACCGCCAGCAGCCGCACCAGTTCGTCTTGCGACTTCGCCAGCAGCGCGGCGAACAGTTCGGCGCTGTCCTCGGGCAAGGCTTCGCCCGCCACCTGTTGCAGTTCGCGCAGCGCCACGGCGGCGGGCGATTCCGGCCAGTCCGGGGCCATGCCTTCCAGCCGGTCTTGCACTTTCAGGCTCACGCCCAGCGGCAGATCGTGGCCGTAGTGGCTTTCCTGCAAAACGGTCTGCACCATGCCATGCACCAGCGCGGCCAGCGCCACTTGCGGATGCCGTGCCACTTCGATTTGCAGCGCGGCGGTGCGATGGGCGCTCAACCGTTGCGCCAGCCGGTCGGACATGGCGGCGGTCTTGGGCTGCCCTTCGCTGTCTCCGTCTTCGCCTTCGTCGTCGTTCACGGCATCCTCGCCGCTGAAACCTTGGCGCAGGCGTTCCAGCGTGCGCAGCGCCTTGGCCTCGGCCTCGCGCAGCAGGCCGCAATGGATGACGGCCTGCCCGTTGCGGTCGATGGTGACGATGGCACCGGCTGCGGCCTTCACGGTCGGGCTGTAGTCCTGCAAGCCATCTTCCAGCGCCTGCAACTGCTCGCCCACGGCTTCGCCTTCTTCCTGCAAGGCATCGGCCTTTTCCTCGTCGTCGACGTCCAGCGCGTCATCCACGGCTGCGGCCAGTTCCTGCATCTTGGCTTGCAGCTTTTCGATGCGCTGCGCTTCGCGCTTGGTCGGTTCGCGCCGCTCCCTCGGCGCACGCTGGAAGGCGTGCAGGTCGGCATGGGTCACGCCCGGCGTGGCATCTACCCATGCCCAGCCTTCGGCCTTCACTTCGGCGGCGATGCCCGCCAGCCGGTCTTGCGCCAGCCTGTCCAGCAACGCAGCATCGGTCAGGTACACGCCCGCGTCACCTTCGGCGAACAGGTCACGGCGCACGCCACCGCCTGCGGCCTCGTAGGTGTCCAGCCCGACGAAGCGCACCAGCGGATGCCGGTAGGCGTCGATTTCCCTTTCGGTGAGGCGGTCGCGCAGCGCGGACGGCTGGCGTTGCCATGTTGGCGCATCGTAGAAGGCGACTTCCTGCGCGGTGTGGTCGTCGGTGATGGCCAGGGCCATCAACTGGTCAAGGCTCACGGCTTCGGCGCGGTAGTCGGCCAGCAGGCGGGGCGATACGTTCGCCAGATTCAAGCGGCGCTGCACCACCAGCGGGGACACGCTGAAATCCGCTGCAATGTCCTCGATGGGTCGGCCTTCGGCCACCAGCGCGGCGAATGCCTCGAACTGGTCTGCCGGGTGCATCGCTTCGCGCTGCACGTTCTCGGTGAGGCTGGCCGTGCGGGCGGTGCCATCGGCCACCAGCAGGCAAGGCACCTCCCATTCCTTGCTGATGCGGTGCTTCTTCGCCAGCAGCTTCAACGCGGCCAGCCTGCGGCCACCGGCCACGACTTCGTAGTGCTCGCCATCGGCGGATGCAATCACGATCAGGTTTTGCAGCAGGCCCACGCGCTGGATGCTCGCGGCCAATTCGGGGATGGACATGCGCGGGGTCTTGCGCACGTTGCGGCCCGTGGGGCGCAGCACCAGCCGCGACAGCGGAACCAGAATCAGGTTCTTGGTCGGGTCGGCGGCTTCCAGCGGGACAGCGGCGGCGGTGTTGACGGCGCGGGCTTCGGTGTAGGTGATGGCGTTCATGGTGGTTCTCCAATCAAGTGAAACAAGGGAATGGAGGGGAAACCGCCCCTCCGGCGGGTGAAACATCGGAAGGGGTCAGGCTTTCAACTGGCGCAGGCCATCGGCCAGCATCCAGAGGGCGCGGTTCAGGCGCACATCGGAATCAATGCCCTGCACCGGGCGGGTTTGCTGGCGGCGTCCGTTGGCGCTGCGGCCATGCAATCCGCCTTTGGTCAGGTTTTCTTGCGTGCGGTTGAACACGCTCCACAAGTCCGGGCGGCGGTCGTCGAACCGGCGCGGCATCAGGATTTGCGATTCGGTGATGGGCGCGGGCTTGTTGTCGGTGGGGTCGTACTTGAGGGCCAGCGCGGCGCGGGCGAACACTTCGGCCTCGCCTTCGTCCAGCGTGATTGCGCGCATGGCATCGCGGGAATCCTTCACCCGGTCGAAGCCGCGCAAAACTTCGTAAGCGCCTTCGATGACGTGCCCGGAAACGTCGCCCTTGTGGGGCACGCGCACATCGGCCACGGTGTCGCCGCACACAAGGCCATTGCTGCACACGAACCGGAACATCCCGGCCAGCATCTGATAGCTGCTCGTGCCATCGTGCGAGTTCAGCAGCACGATTTCATTGGCCTCCGCGCCGTTGATCTGGCTGGCGTGGCGCAGGCGAATCATGTGCTTGGTGTGCTCGCGCTTGCCTTCGTCGCGCACGCGGGTTTGCGTCACCATGAAGGGTTGAAACCCCTCTTTGCGAAGCTCGGTCAGCACGGCAGCGGTGGGGATGTAGGCGTACCGCTGCGAACGGCTTTCATGCGGCGCGTCCGCGAAGATGGACGGCGCTACGCGGTGAATCTGGTCATCGGACAGCGGGTAGTCGCTGCGCAGCGAGGGGGAACGGGAAGCGAATCGGGATGCGAGTTGCATTTCATTTCTCCTGACAAAGAAAAAAGGGTTTGCTGTTCACACCGCACACCGGATTCCTAGATTCGGAGCCCAGCCTTTCGGCTGTTTGGTGCGGTCGGCGAGAGGAACCCGGTTGGCCCTGTTGCCACCGTCTTTCCTGAGTTCATCGCCCGCGACGGTCAGGAGCGCGCGAACGTGTGCCGTCAAGGAGGCAAGCGCAGGGTTGGTGCGGCCCGCAGGCGCAGCCGAGGACACGGCCCTGCGCGCCTTGACGGCACACGGGCGCGGGCTACAGTCGCGGACAAGGTGATGAAGTCAGGGGAGACGGCTGGACATGGCAACGGCCTTCCCCTTGCGCTGACCGCACGGCAAGCGAAGCGCGCAGGCCCGAAGCTGGAAGCCGGGCCGGAGGCGTCAGCCGAGCGGAGCGAGGGAACGATGGAAGCCCGACAGGGGCGAAACCCCGAAGGGGGTTTGATGCGCTACGCGCACGACAGCGCGACCGGCCATCTCCCAGGTGGCCGGGGACGCCCAGCCTTCAAGGTTCGATGAGCACCAAGCGCACTACGCCCCACACATCGGGAAGCGGGTTCTGCTGTGGCTGCGGATTTCTGGCCGATCCGGCGCAGCCGGTTCGGCGGTCTTTAGGGGTGCCAAGCCTCGCGCGGCGGGGATAGCCCGCAGGGCTTTCCCCTGGAGGCAAGCGCAGCGCGCAGCGCCCCGGAAGGGGCGCGAAGGCATCAGGCCGAGTCGTCAGGGCGCAGGCTGGATTGCGCAACCGGCATCCACGGCGCTGACGAATCGAGGTAGTAGCGCATACCGCGCGCATACAGCCCCGAAGGCTCGGTCGGGCGGTAGAACCCGTTGATGCAGCTACGGAACTGCACGCCGTATTCGTTGGTGTAGATCACCGCGTCACCGATCTTGAAGCGCAGCGGCTGGCCGTTCTCCGGCGCGAACGGCTTGAGCGCATCATGCTGGGCGGTGATTTCGATGATGTAGTCGTGATGGCTGCTCATGGCATTGATCTCCTGTGATGGTCGAAAAAGCGCAAGGAGCGCCTTGCGGCGCTCCAAGGGCGAAGTCAGACGACGATTCGCCCGGCCAGCCGCGCATCACGCGCATAGCCGCTTAGACGCTTCTCTGCCCGGAAAGACAGGTCGCGCTCGATCGGCAGGCCCAGCCCGCCGCGCACGCTCGCCAGCTCGTCCAAGCTGACCCAGCCGATTTCCGGCTCCCCCAGGCCCAGGTCGCAAAGACCAAAGGCGTGGTCGTGGTCGTCTGGATCAATCTCGGTCAGCAGCCAAGTCGCGCCGCCGTCCGGCGTGAACAGCTTGACCACTGGAGCCGGATCGAAGTCCGGGTTCTCCAGCGATGCGCGGCCGTTGGCCAGCAGCACGATGCGCTGCTCGGTAGTGATGAGTAGGTTGTTCATGGTGAACTCCTGAAAGGTTGCCGGGCGGAATTGCCCGACCCTTCCGGGGCACGGCGCAGCGCAAGCAGTCAGGGGTCAACGACGGCCGCCAGGACGCAAGCGCCATCGGCGCGCAGCCCTTGACGGCGAGAACGCCGTGGCACGATGAAGGGAACAGCAAGACCGCCTCCCTCACACCTCCACGCACCCCGGCTTTCGGCAAGTGCGCAGCACGCGCAGGCCCGCGAGGGCCGGAGTTGCGCCACCAGGCGCAGCAAAAAGGGGCCGAAGCCCCCAAGGTCAAATCAGGCCGCGTTCGGCGAAGGATGCCGTGCTGTTGCCCGCGACGATGACGTGATCCAGCACGCGCACGTCCACCAGCCTCAGCGCCTCATTGAGCCGCTGCGTCAGTACCTTGTCGGCCTGCGACGGCTCGGGATTGCCGCTCGGGTGGTTGTGCGAAATGATGACCGCCGCCGCGTTGTGCCGCAGCGCTTCCTTGACCAGCTCGCGCGGATACACCGATGCGCCGTCGATGGTGCCGCGGAACATCTCGGCGTATTCGATCAACCGATGGTGTGTATCGAGGAACAGCACCGCGAAGACTTCATGCTCGAAGCCGGCCAGCTTGGCGCACAGGTATTCCTTGACTGCCGCCGGCGATGTGAACGACGTACCGCGCTGCATCTTGCGCTCGATGGCCTGGCGCGCGGCGTCCAGAATCTGCTCGGCAGTCGCCAGCAGGTAGCGGCCCTGCGTGTCACGCACCATCAGCGAGGAATCGAACGAGGAAAAGGACAGTTGCGACATGATCGTGCTCCGGTTGCTCGGGCGGAATTGCCCGGAACCGTCGCCAGCACGGCGCAGCGCAAGCAGTCAGGGGTCGCAGACGGCCGCCAGGACGCAAGCGCGCATGGCGCGCGCCGCCCTTGACGGCGAGAACGCCGTGATACGGTGAAGGGAACAGCAAGACCGCCTACACCCCGCCCACTGCACACCCTCGGCTGTTGGGGCAAGCGGAGCGCGCAGCGCCTGGCGGGCCAGGTGCGCAGGCGAGAGGGATTGAAGCCCGAAGGGGCGAGACACGGCGCAGCTGTGGCTCGATGCGCAGCACGACAGCGCGACGGCGGAACGCCGGGACGCCCGACTGCTGGGAACAGGACTACCCGCTATCGGTCTTGCGCTGCTCGATCTGCAACTGTGCCCGCTGCGTTGCCTGTTGCAACCGCTCCACCAGCACACCCCTTGGCGGCAAGGCGGTCAGGTACTCGGCGACGTGGATGCCCGACTTGTCCAGCTCCAGCAACTCGATCTGCTCGCGCTTCTTGCCGGTGCAAAGGATGATGCCCAGCGGCGAGGCTTCCTCCGGCTCCCGTTCGTGCTTGTCGAGCCAGCGAAGGTAAAGCTCCATCTGGCCCTTGTAGGCCGCCTTGAACTCGCCGACCTTCAACTCCACCGCCACCAGCCGCCGCAGCTTGCGGTTGTAGAAAAGCAGGTCGAGGTGGAAATCCTCGTCGTCAATCGGGATGCGCTTCTGCCGGGCCACGAAGCTGAAACCTGCGCCCAGCTCCAGCAGGAATGACTCCATTTCACGAATGATCGCGGCTTCGAGGTCGCTTTCCTGCCAAGTGTCACGCAGCCCCAGGAAGTCGAGAATGTACGGGTCGCGCATGACCAGCGCGGGCGACATGCGCTGCGCATCGCGCATCGTCGCCAGCTCCTGCGCGATCATCTCCCCTGGCTTCTGCGACAGCGCCGTGCGCTCGTACAGCATCGAGTCGATGCGCTCGCGCAGCGTTCGCACGCTCCAGCGTTCGGCGCTCGCCATCTGCGCGTAGTAGTCCCGCTGGAGCGGGTCTTTCAGCGGGATCAGGGCGATGAAATGCGTCCAGCTCAATTGTCGTATCAGTGATACGACAATTCGCTCGTCCGGGTAGGCGGCGGCGAACTGCACCATGCGGCGCAGGTTCTTGACCGCGAAACTGCCGCCGTACTCCTTGACCAACTGCGCCGCCAGGGTCAACACCACTTCCTCGCCGTAGTCGGCTCGCCGGCCCTCCAAGACCTGCGTGTGGATGCGCTGGCCGATGCGCCAATAGAGCATCGTCAACTCGCTATTCACCGCCGAGGCGGCGCGTTGCCGCGCCGCCTCGATCAGTGCCCGAATGTCGCCCAGCAGCGCCGAAGGCGCTGCGGGTGACGCTACGGATGCCTTGCGCTGGTTCATGCCGCCACTCCTTCGGCCTGCCGTGCGCCAGTGATGGCCTGGCGTCGGCTGGCCACCAGCTCGGCCGCATCGCGCACCGGCTTGTCCTCGGTGTGGACGTAGTGCATGAACATCGCCACGGTCTTGTGGCCCGTCAGCTTCATGCCTACCTTGGTCGGTACGCCCGAATTGGCAATGTCGGTCGTGGAGCGGTGGCGGATGCCGTGCGTGCCGACATGCGGGACGCCAGCGGCCTTGAGTACCCGGCACCAGCCGCCATAGTGCTCGCCGAAGGTCAGGTGCCGGGCCGGGTCGTTGGGAGACGGCAGGACATACGGGCAACCCTCCCGGCGCGGGGCCGTCGAAAGCAGCCGATGGGCTTCCGCGCTCATGGGCTTGGAAAGGCCGCCGGTCTTGCTGTCGGGCCACACGACGCGGCGATTTTCCAGGTCGATCCAGCTCCATTCGAGCGTGCAGATTTCAGAACGGCGGCCAGCGAACTCGAATTGCAGGCGGATCGCCAGCGGGATGACGTAGTTCTCCAGCCCTTCGGCCTCCAGCTTCTCCAGTTGGCGAAAGATCAGCGCCAGCTCGTCGTCAACGATGAGCCGGGTTTCCTCGCCGGGCGGGAACATCGGAACGTGGCGGCACGGGTTCGTGCCGTCCGGGCGGTAGCCCCACACTTCGGCCAGGTTGAACATCTTGCGCAGCACGCCAAAGGCGTTGTTCGCCTCGGCCGGCTTGTAGGCGAACTTTTCCATCAACGCGGCAATGTCGGGCCGCTTCACGTCCTGCACTTTCTTGCGCCCCAGCACCGGAACGATGCAGCGGTCAATGACGGCCTGGTAGCCGCGCTGCGTGGTGGGCTTGTTGCGCTTCTTGGAGTAGTCCTCCATGAACTTTTTGCACAGCGCCTCCATCGTGGGCGCCTTGCGCGCCTCGGCCTTGGCGCCGCCGGGGTCGCCACCCCGGCGAACCTCGGCCAGCCAGTCCTGCGCCATGACGCGCGCCTGCTCCACGGTCAGTTCCCCGTACAGCCCCAGCGAGGGCTTGCGGGGCTGACCGGCGTTCGTGCGGTACTGGAGCATGAACACCTTGCGGCCCGCTGGGGTAATCTTGCACAGGAAGCCGGGCACTACGGTATCCCGCAGTTCGACGTCCTTGGCCTGGGGTTGCGCCGCCTCTACGGCGGTCTTGGTGAGCTTGATCTTTGCCATGATGACTCCTTGGAACGACCCGGTTCCAAGAGCCACATAGGAGCGGCGCGAGGGGAAACCGGGTCAAGTTTCAGAAAGCACCGGCATATGATGGACGCGCCTAAGTTATTGATAAACCTGCTGTATCGAGCTTCGGCGTAGTCCAGCGAAGTACCGGGCTGGAGTCATCGTCAAACAAAAAACTGCGCGCCCAGGGCGGGTACTTCGCCCGGGTGCTCAAGGCACGCCTGGGCCAGGCTGCGTACCTCGCCACCGGCACAGAACGCCTTGGCGCCATTGCCGCGCAGCAACACGCAGACGATTTGCGGGTCTTTGGCCCAGGCCTCCAGGCGGTCGCCGAGGGCCAGGATCATCGGCAGGGAGAGGGCGTTGAGCGACTTTTCAGCGTCCAGGCTGGCGATGCCGATACGGGCACCGCCGCTGCCGGTGAGTTCTTCGAAGTGCAGATTCATCGTGACCTCAATCGAGAAAGTGAAAAATCAGTATGATCCTTTGGTGGGAAAGTGCCGGTGGTGTGTCAGATCAATTGACAAGCGGAGGCGGCTTTCCTAGGGTTCGCCTCATTCTTTTTTTACAAGACACTTCAACGATGACCGACGGCGACCGCATCAAACTCGAACCCAGTTGGAAACATGCCCTACGCGATGAGTTCGACAAGCCCTACATGGCCCAGCTGCGCGAATTCCTGCGCCAGGAGCATGCCGCCGGTAAACAGATCTACCCGCCTGGCCCGCTGATTTTCAACGCCCTCAACTCCACGCCGCTGGACAAAGTGAAGGTGGTAATTCTCGGCCAAGACCCTTACCACGGCCCCGGCCAGGCCCATGGCCTGTGCTTCTCGGTGCAGCCGGGGGTGCCGGCGCCGCCGTCGCTGGTCAATATCTATAAAGAACTCAAGCGCGACCTGAACATCGACATTCCCAACCACGGCTACCTACAGAGCTGGGCCGAGCAGGGCGTGCTGATGCTCAATACCACCATGACGGTGGAGCGCGCCAACGCCAACGCCCATGCCGGCAAGGGTTGGCAGTTCTTTACCGACCGGATTATCGAAGTGGTCAGCGAGCACCAGCCGCACTTGGTGTTTCTGCTGTGGGGCGCCCACGCCCAGAGCAAGCAGAAGCTGATCGATGCCACCAAGCATCTGGTGTTGACATCGGTGCATCCGTCGCCGCTGTCGGCGTATCGCGGGTTTATCGGTTGTGGGCATTTCAGTCGCGCTAACAAGTTCCTTGAGCAGAACGGCGAAACCCCAATTGAGTGGCGGTTGCCGCCTGTCTGAGCACGCCGCCCGGCATGCCATTTCATTAACCATGCGCCTCGCGTAACTCGATGCTTGCGTGATGACCTGCGGCCTCTTGATGTGTATGCATCAAGGGGTACCTGTTATTCCTGACAGTATCCGACCTTCTTGTATCAGCATTAAATAATCTCCCTGGCCTCGTCGGTCTGGTACGCGCCAGCTCGCTTGTCAGTGGTCAATCATTGGTTCAATGCTTGAGGAGAGTAGAAATGTCTAATTCTAAAGTTTCTTCAAATGCGGAGGCGATGGGCTCAAAAAATGTCGACGTGTCCGGGCGCAAGCGCTCGGGTTCCGCCAAGACCCTCCAGATGCCAACAGTGCCTGAAGCGTTGCCATTACTGCCGGACGAGGCGGCTTGGACGATTCACTCGGACCTCCAGAATCAACCGTTGGCGGTGACGATCGAAGACGTATGGCCAGTCCACTATTCTCACGTCGCCATGACTACAACGGTTGTATATTTTTGGCAGAACCTTGAAGTTCATCGCCGTGAAATCGTGGGGCCTTACGATCCCAATGCTGTGTTTCCTTTGGTTGAGTACTTGCCGGCAAGCGTGTTAAGTACTGGCGGTATACGCCAGCTCAGATATCAGGTGAGTGCGCCGTTGCTAACGACGACTTCCTCGTTTATCACAATGATCAACGTCGACAAGACTGAACCCAATAATAATAATCCAGGTCCGGAGTTGATTTTTGGCCCTGAAGTGGCAGATGGCATTGTCACCGACGATGAACTGGTGGCAAACAACGGTATAGGGGCAGAAGTCGAGCGTTGGACGGATATTCGCCTTGAAGATGAGGTCGAGTTCTTTTGGGGAGCGGTAGCCAACGTCAATTTTGTGGGTAAGCTGATCATCGGGCCAAATCATGTGGCGGGTGCGCCGATTCTGATCCATTTCCCTGAAGACTTTATTCGTAAGAGTGGGCCAGGCCTCAGGTCCGCCTCTTATCGGCTGATCGACCGTGCAGGTAATATCGGCCCGTTCTCCGCGCCCACCGAAATTGAAGTCAGCACCATAATGTTGCCGGATCTTCCCCGTGCTGAAGTGCCCCTGGGTGAAGACGACGGCCTTATAAACCTGGACGATGCTCGTACAGGCGTTATTGTCGAAATCGAACAGATTTTCGGGGCGCAGCCGAACGACACACTCGTCATTTGGTGGAATACCCATACGCTTGCCGTCGTGACAATTGGGGTGGCCCACGCTTGGCCCATCCGTGTACCTGTGAAGTGGGAGATCCTTTCAGCCGAGGGGTTTGAGCAGGCGATTCCCGTGCGGGTGCGTTATCTGTTTCAACGCGGCAGCGCGTCGAAGCCATCGCCTGATAGCTTTTACATTCTGGACTTCAGTGTGGCCGGACCAGACCCGCAAGGACCTGATCCGATCAATACCCAATTGCCTTTGGTCGTCGTAAAAGGAGTTACAGGGGATGATGTTGTCACCCAGGCGGACGCCCCGGGTCCTGTTCGCGTCGAGGTGAGACTATGGAACGGTGACGTAATACCTGGGCAAAAGTTGGAACTGTTCTGGGGCGGAGAGGCTGCGCTGGCGGACGAATATGAGATTCAGCCCGGTGAGCTTCCCGGTCAAACCGTGGTTTTTTGGGTGCCTTGGCTTTTGATCATGCGAGCAGCGTCAGGACAAGTACCGGTGTATTACTGGACGGATAACGCTGTCAATCGCCAGCGCAGTCCTGACAAATTGGTGCGAGTGGAGCTTGATACACTCAAGGGCCTGGTGAGGCCTGTATTGCTGAATGACAGCGACCGCAATTTCGTTGCTTGTGATACCCATCCGGAACCCTGGACAGGCGTGTTCATAGGTATACCGTGGGATGCTATCCACTTTGAGGTCGGTGACCGGCTTGAAGTGTATTGGAGTAGCCACCGCACAAAAGATGGTAGCGGAGATCCTTTCCCAGGTACGAGTGTTACGTTCCATGTTGAGTTGTCTGATGCTCACAGAGATCTTCAGCAGGTTGAGGTACAGATACAACCCTTCAATCCGCTGTTTACCCTTCCTGGGCTGGTCGCGGATTGGGGTTCGGGTGTTGTCTTCTATCGGTTATTCAAAGCGTCCGGGCCAACGGGTCTGTCGGCCAAGAAGCTCATTTACATTGATCTGAAAAGGCCAGGTGGTGGCACTTGCCTCGGGCCTACTCAGAGTGAGTGAAAACCGAAAAAAGCGCTCACGCCTGATGCCGATCAATCAAACCCTCTCGCTTGACCCTGGGCGCAAGAAATCGAAATCCGATGCCTGTACTGGCATCGGATTTTTTGCGTCTTGCGCGAGCACTGGAACTGACCCACGACATTGCTTGCACCCGATTTACTCTAGTCGTTGGATACCTTGCTCGATCACTCTTCGGGGGAGCAGCAGCTTGAACTGGCCGGCATGGTGGCACCGCGCAAGCGGCGTTTACCGCTGACAGTGTGCTGCCGGCCCAACGCCTGTCATGGGCCTAATACGCCACGTTTCCAGCGTGTGAGTCCTATAGGATTACCCCCAGTTTCCGCATCTTTACCTGTCAAGGTTGACAGGTGCGCGCCTGGCACAGGGGGGGTTAAATAGACTCGTCACTCGGTCCAGTTAGATGTCTGGAAGCGAGCCATTCTCTATTCCATGTGAGAGTAAGCAGCCATGACAAAACCCAATAACTCCCGAGCGCTTGGATCAACCTCCACGAGCAAAAAAAAACTGACGATAGCACCGAACTCTCCGTTGTTGGTGCGGCCGCCATGGGCTCGAACCCCTCGCGGACCGCGGGTGCTGGATGCGCTACATGTGGTGAATGCATTGCCCGACGTGGCGGACGGGCAAACGAATCTAATGGACATCGCGGAGTTGTACGCTGAAGGCGTTATATGTGAAATCGCAAGGTGGAACGAAATCCTGCCTGTTGGCGACGACGAATTGGAAATTCGTATTAATAATGTCCTTTATGGCTCTCGAATTCCTTTCAGTAAGCCGTTGTCTGCGCACACCTGGCCCTACCGCTTCTCGATACCGGAAGACAAGATCGGCGAACACGGGCTGAAAAGTCTACGCTATGAAGTATTTACCTCCAGCGGTACGACGGATGGCCCTGCTCTTCCTACCTCAGTGACCATTGACCGCCGAGACGCTAATGCCGGTCTTAGGCCAGGCGCGGTGACGTTACCGGGTTGGGTGGGCCACTATGTGACGTTACAGGATGTGGACGATAACGGCGGTAGCCTGACTTTCCAGGTACCGCGTCGCTTGGACCCACAAGTTGGCGACAAACTGGAGATCTTCACAAAGTTTCCCAGTGATACGCCCATACTGACTTTGGAAAATCTACCGCGTACCACTGCGCCGATACAGGTCAGTCTGACCACCGCTCAGCTTGCTGCGGATGGGGGGGGGCTAAAACAGATCAACTTTGTTTACACCGATCGTGCCGGTAACCAAACCAGCTACCCGAGCGCTATGCGAGAGTTCACATTGGTGACGCGCGCCCTCCCCGCTAACCTGCGAGACCCAGAGTGCCCTGCAGCACCGCTCGACCTGACCGACGCTCAATTGAATCGTGCTGAGATCTGGATCCGCAAATACGACAATGCGCAGGCTGGAGACCAGGTTTTTATCGAATTCAACAGTTTTTTGATCGTGGGTACTGTAGATCTGAGCTGGCCGCTTAAGGTAAAAATTCCTTGGGAGGACCTTAGGGATGGAGGTCTCACCGCACCCTACGTGGCAGACGTGTTCTACAACGTTCATAGTGGCGAATTAATTGCCGGCCCTTCGGGCACCATCACGGTGGATGTGGACTTGACCTCGGCGGGCGGGCGGCCTGAAGACCCGGGCCCTGTTAATCCCGAGCTGGGTCCAGTGACAGTGACTTCATCCGGGGGCCTGACCAATGAAATCGGCCCTGGCGACTTCGGCGACGCTACCGCCCGGTTTGCGCGCTATACAGGGGCTACGGCGGGGCACCTTATTCAGCTTTGGTGGAAAGGCATCCCTTGTTTCGACCCGCCTTACCTAGTCACTGTGGCAGATGAGACTAATCCCGAGTTCATGCTTACGGTGCCTGCGGAGGTGATCAAGCAGGCAGGCAACGGAGACATTCCCACTTGGTACACACTCAATAACGGGGTGAACGATAACTTCGTCGATTCAGTGGAAACCCTTGTGCATGTCCGCGCGTTTGCCGTAGATAACCTGAATGGCATCGAGTACCCGGACGCGCTGGCCTTCGACGATTTGTTTGCGCTTACCTGCGACCAGGACATTGTTGGTGGGATCAAAACCGTAATCAGAGACCCTGCGAACTTGCAGGCGGGCGATCAGATAACGCTTCATTGGGTTGTTTATGGTCCGGATGATTTCTACTCCGCCGAAAAAACGGTGGATCTGCCTTTCCCTCCCGTGACGGTTAGCCACGACCACACTGATCCGGGCCATCCTGGCGAGCGTTTTACAGTACCGTTCCCGGTCTATATCCAGCCTGTCGTGAGCGGGCGTATTGAAGCTTACTATCACGTACTAAAAGCGGATGGCGTAACTGAAGGCGATTCACCCGTCACCTTTGTGCTGATGACTCGGCGTCAGACAGGTAATACCATCTGTGGTAACTGATGTAACGCGTTGAGGAGCCTTGTCCGCTACCTGGCGGCGAAAGCCTTTAGGTAGCGGTTCTTCGCGTGTGATCCACGCACGAAATTGCCCATTTGTGTGGACGCGGCTGATAGCGTGGTTTCGTGAGATGAAATTGAAGTATTGATCGCGCGCGGTTAGCTAGAGCGAGATTAAGAATAATCCTACGCGACCTTAGACTTGCCTTACATGAAGTTCCTCTTCGGCTCCGTACTCTAGGCCCCCACTGAAAGCCCAGGGCGATAAGCCTTTAATCGCTTGGCTTGTTCAGTCACCCGACTAGAGGTTAATTCTCCGTGACTCATATTAAATTTTTTACTCCAACTCGACTCGCTACTGCTATCAAGTTTTTGGCATTGATGCCATTGTCGCTCGCCGCCACAAAAGCGCTTGCTCTGGAAGTCTTTCCAGGCCATGAACTGACCATTGATGCCAGTTCTCCGTTAGACCGCTATAAGTTGAGCGGTGATGCAAAACTTATTTCCAATGGCGCCACGATCGTCAGTGTCCTTGCCAACGAATCGACCTTCGAAATGAATGGCGGTCGGGTACAGGCCGGCAATGAAGTGGGCGTTTCACTTTATGACAGTTATGCGAGCATCCGTGATGCGCATATTTCCAGTGACCGTTCTATCGGATTGATCGTGGGGAGCCAAGGTGCCCAGGGGTCGACGGCCGATGTTTTCAATACCCTGATCGAGGGCGCCACCCAAGGCGTTATCTTGAATGGCGCCAGCGTACTGACTTTGAATAACAGTGAGGTCATAGGCGGCGAGCAAGGCCTGTTGGCCGTTGATGGGAACTTGAACGCGAATCAGAGCCGCATCACTGGCGCCACCAATGGTATTGAAGTCTATCGGCACCCGACTGCACCGAACCCGGCGTCCTTTACGTTCAACCAGACGGCTGTGGTTGGCGAGAGCGGCGCGGCTATTGTGGTGAAGTCTCCTGGCGTGGTCGAGATCGATGTCAATAACGGCTCCACCCTGCAGGGTGGGAATGGCAACATGCTGGAATTGACGAATGGCGGTTCGGCCAACATGCGCGTCAACAGCAGCGCCCTGGCCGGCAACGTTCAAGTCGGCACCGGCAGCGCACTGGACCTGAACCTGGACAGCGCCACCATGCACGGCGATGTGATCAACAGCGGCGGCACCGCCAGCGTCGGTCTCAACAACGGCTCGATCCTGACCGGCCGCCTGGAGAACGTCGATAAGCTGGCAATCAACAGCGATGCCACCTGGGTGATGGTCGATCACCAGCAGGTAGGCGACCTCTCCATGAGCGGCGGCAACGTCAAGTTCGGTGAGTCCGGCACGTTCTACCAATTGGACGTCGCTAACCTGTCGGGCAACGGCACGTTCCATATGACCGCGGATTTCTCCACGTTGACTGGCGATTTCCTCAACGTTACGGGCACTTCCTCGGGTGAGCACAAACTGCTGATCGCCAGCAGCGGTGCCGACCCGCTTAGCGCTGATCGTTTGCACGTGGTTCACACTGCGGACGGCGGTGCCCAGTTCAGTTTGCTCGGTGATCGTGTGGATGTCGGTACGTATTCCTACAGCCTGATCAACGAAAACGAAGGCAAGGATTGGCTGCTCGACCCGGAGAGCAAAGTGATCAGCCCAAGCACCAACTCCGTATTGGCGTTGTTCAACGCTGCGCCGAGCGTGCTGTTGGGCGAGACGACTACGCTGCGTACCCGTATGGGTGAGTTGCGTTTCAGCCAAGGCCAATCTGCGGGGCTGTGGACGCGCGCTTATGGCAATCGGTATGAGGTGTCCAACGACAAGACAGGCCTGGGGTATAACCAGTCGCAACGCGGTTTCTCCATCGGTGTAGACGCGCCTGTCGAAGCGGGCGACGGCCAGTGGATTATCGGTGGGATGGTCGGTCACAGTAACTCGAACCTGGATCTGAACCGTGGCAGCAGCGCCACGATTAACAGCTACTACGTGGGCGGTTACGCCACCTGGCTGGATGCCGAAAGTGGTTTCTACTTTGACGGTGTGCTCAAGTTCAACCGCTTGCACAACGAGTCGAACGTGGCCATGAGCGACGGTAAGAAAGCCAAGGGTAACTACACGCAGAACGCAGTGGGCGCCTCGGCGGAAGTGGGTCGGCACATCAAGCTGGCTGACGATTACTTCGTCGAGCCTTACGGCAAGCTGGATGCGGTGATTACCCAGGCCCAGAGTTATACGCTGGACAACGGCCTGGATGCCAAGGGTGACCGGTCGAGCACAGTGATCGGTGAGCTGGGCACCACCGTCGGACGGACGATCCAACTGGAAAGCGGCAGCGTGTTGCAGCCGTACCTGAAGGCGGCGATAGCCCATGAGTTCGATCAGAGCAACCAGGTGTCCGTTAACAATAACGCGTTCAACAATGACCTGTCGGGTTCGCGTTTCAAGGTAGGTGCGGGTGTCGCGATGTCCGTGTCGCAGAACCTGAAGTTGCATGCGGATCTGGAGCACAGCACCGGCAAGAACATCAAGCAGCCTTATGGTGTGAATGTGGGCCTGCGTTACGATTTCTGAGCAGGTAAAACCAACGCCGGATGTCATGCAGTTNNGAAAGAGGCGGGTTTTTTTTAACAATTAAGTTAACAGCGTGGGATATAACACTTACAGGCTGACCACGATGATATTGGCATTTCCAGAGTTGGCCACATAAGCACGGCTGCCATCAGAGGTAATAACAATCTCTTTAGGTCGGTCCAGTGGGTAGCTACTGGTATTGATTTCTCCAGTGATGGATTGGGTGGACGTATCGATGATTTTTATCGAGTTTTCTCCATGTAAACACATGTAGGCTTTTGTGCCGTCTGGCGCAAATGCAATGCCCCAAGGATAGCCGAGGTTGTCAATTCTCTTGATAAGTGTCACGGGGACGGTCGCAGCGGACAACATCATCAAATACCCATCCGTCGCATACGAACCGGCGTTGGTTGCGTAAATAACGTCGGCAGTGGGGCTATAGGCTAATCCAAAGTTTCTTCCTGAGCCACGAGGAACAGTAAATGAGCCTATTACGGTGCCTGAAGCCTGATCGAATGTTCTTATATGATAGCCATTTGTATAAATTCGAGTGCCTGAATGATTGAAGGCAATTGCTTGTGTATAGTAACTGCCGCCATTAAGCCATCTCACATACTTGTTAGTCGAAGTGTCTATTTCTTGGAGACCTCCATAATATTCGTTTCCACTGTAAAGGCGGGATCCTGTTGGGTTTAAGCGTAGAGCTGAGTTGTATGGGAAACCAGCAGACGAGATCGTCGCTATTGTCTGAAAATGCGTGGTTTCAATAACCAGCGTCGAGGTACTCAGTAAGCTGACGTACAGATTCCGGCCATTCGGGCTAACCGCTATACCCGAAAGCGCCCCCGTTCCAGTCACTTGGAGCGTACGAATCACTTCCCCCTTGTCGGTGTCGATCACTGAAATCGTTCTGTCACCCACATTGGTCACATAGAGTCTCGAGTCGTCCTTGGACAGAGCAAGGTGACTAGGGGTATGCCCTACTTGAATCTCGCCTTCCACGACCCCCGATGCTTTTTTGATCCTGTACACCGGTGACCGGCTAAAGTGCTGAGCCGTCGATTCGTTCCCGCTGCCATCGAGCGATACCCGCGCCTGAATCGTCACTGTGCTGTTATCGGGCAGTGACCTGAGGTAGCTGGCAGGGATCAGATCGAGGGTACGTCCGGCCGTGAATTCAGCGGATGTGACGGGCATTGAAACGCGAAGCGCAAGGTCGGTGGAACTCAATATATCAATCCACAGCAATTGCGAGGCCCGGAAAAACGGCCACCGGTTAATTCGCACATGGTTGGCAACACTGGGGTTGATTGCCCCGCCTACTGTTTCGGGAATAGTGACCAAATCAAGTAACGAGTCCGGTAGCGCTAAAACCTCCACGGTAAGATTCGGCGAGCTAGTCGTCCCAGAGGCTTCCATAAGTTGGTACGACACGTTGAACTCACCACCCAAGTAAGCCGCGACAAAGTCGCTCGATAAGTTGAAGCGCGTGTAGGTTTCACCCGGTTCGGGTATGGAGGGCCGTGCGGGGATGTCTGGAGTACCGACCCCCGGTTTACCGGTGATAATGATTTTAATGTCTGCGTCGTTCGGAAAGGTGTTCGACGTCACGCGGACTTCCAAGGAAGGTGGGTTGGGTGCAATCACATGCACAGGGTTGAGTTCAACCCGGGTTTCCGAGATGTACGTGGCTTGCACCACACTGGGTAACGGTAAGATACGCGGTCCGCCAATCGCAATGATCAGTTCCAGGGAAAACTGAGTGGGCCCTGGCATTACTGGTTTGAGTTCGTAATACAAATGCGCCGTGCCGCCCTCGTTGTTCAGTACAACGGTGCGACCAATGGTGAAGGGGATTTCGGCATCCTCCCAGTTTTCGTCTATTCGGAACCATGGGCTCGTGTAACTACCACCCGGTTTCGAACCGATGAATATGACTCTGATCTCCGTGCCCGCGACGATAGACGGATGCGGTTGTACCCTGACGTTCAAATTACCTTTGTGGATCAAAGGGTTGAATCTAAAGTCGGGTGGTACTGCCTGCAGTGTCGTAGGCGCCGGCAGTTTATTTTGAGTCTTGCCAACGTAGATGATCGCTACGTCTGACGGTGGCCTTGGAATACCGCCGTTAATGATGTAATGAGCCTTGAAATAGCCTCCGTAGAGGGCGAAGAAGAACGCGCCATCCAAGATGAAATCAATATCGCCCGTGCCGGCGACGTCCGTGTAGGTCGCATAAGTAGGGGCACCACTGGCTGGAAACCCCACCACCACCAGCTCAACCCTATCTTGCGAGTTTTGCCCCATGTAGTGCGGGACTACGATATGCACCGGGTCGGTATTTTCGGGCAACACTCCGTTGATCAGACCCTGCACCTCTGGAGGCGGCAACTGTGTACCGGTGGGGTTGCCGAAAATGTAGTAAAGCGCGGCTGAGGAGTTACGGTCGGGTGTGCCTGGGCGAATCCGTTTGTAGGTGATCAGAATCAGACCATCGACCAGGGGTAAGAGGAAAGAAAGGGGCAGGGGGATATATGCCCTGATCAGGTTGGTATTCGTTACCGTATAGCGCAGCACGATTGAGCTGGATATGGCATGAACAAGCCCATAGACGGTCAGGACGACCACATCCTTGATGTTGTAGCCGTTGAAGCGTATCGGCACTTCGATGGTCGCGTCACCTATGAGATCCGGCACATTGATGACGTCCTTATCGATTTCCGGGTCGTAGTGCGATTCAAGGACATGCACCATTGGCAGCAGCGGTTCCACACCGTTCCCGGCCCGAAGTTCGATCAATCTGGACGGTGAGAAGCCGGGGGAGTGATTGCCTGCCTTATCGACGACGTACCACTGGACCAGATGCACGCCATTGGGCAGTTGGCTCCAGGTCCCATGGTAAGCCACGATCCGTATTGGCTCATTGCCGGAAGCCTCGAAAGACGTGACGGTGTGCTTGATAATTACGCCGCCGATACTGACGTGAATGACATCGTTCTCTTTACGGCTATGGACGGGAGATTCGTTGGTATTCAAAGGGTAATTGGCGATCAGCATCGACACGCCGAGGCCTATCTGCTCATCGGTAACGAACCCAAAGTTTTCGATTTGGGGATCCTCAAACGTGACAGGGCTCATGTTGTCGTTGTAAGGCGTACTGGGGATCGGGTCCCTGCCCACAGGGGGCTCACGGTCTGCGAGAAAATTGAACACTTTGCTGCTTTCGACAGCGCCGCCCGTGCGCTTAACAAAGGCTTGCACGGTGTTGTTCGCTTGGTCGATAAAACGACCGCTGTCCATGAACAGGACAGTGATCTGGTCGTTATCTATTTCTTCTTGGCTAACGGTGTGAATAGGTCCCCGTACGCCATTGATCTCCAGCCAGATAAAGTCATCCGCCTCCCTTTCCAGGTACCCCGGAAGCAGACAGATAACCCCCTTCGTGTGGAGCACCAACGCCGCTTTGTTGAGCGCGGCATCGTGACCGGCAACGGGTTTTGTTTCAGTGGGAAAGATAATCACCAAGTCGCTGAACGGTTTGAGTTCGCCGGGAAACAATCTACGGGGTAAAAGCCCGCTAGGTGGCTTGGGGACGCAATGGGAGATGATTGCAGGTAGGTTAGTACCGTCTGAGCGGGTCTCAGCATTCTGATCCAAGGTCATGATCGTCAGCCTCTTGGGGTTGGTCGGTGCGGACACCCCACCCTCAAGGCAGGGCGCGTCGAGAATCATTGAGCGCCGAGCACAACGAGCTGCCTAGCTGTGAGAAATGACAGTCACGACCAACGGTCATTCGTCCGCTATAACACCACCAAGGACACAGAATCGCCGCCGATATTTGCCACATAGCCATGGGAGCCGTCTGGAGCCACCACCACTGCGCGTGGCTTGTTGAAGCCGGCGTATGTGCCGATCAACTGCCGCGAGCGCGTGTCGATAATGCCCAGTAGGTCGCCGTCGGTCTGCGACACGTAGGCACGGTCGCGACCGCGTTCAAAGGCGATATGCAAGGGCCCGGATAACCCTGTCAGTCGCTGGGGGATGCCGTGATTCACGGTATTGCCGATCGTAACGCTGCCGCCTGTCCGGCTGACGATGTAGACCTCCGCCCCCCTGGGATTGTGGGCAATTGCACTGGGCGCCGAAGGGGTGTCGACGCTATCGATCAGGGTGTTGGTGTGCAGATTGAGAATCGACCAGTCAAAAAATGTTGCCACATGTGCGCGGTTGTTATCGGGGCTGATGACCACGTCAATCGGCTCGCGCACTGGAATCGAGGACAGGCGTTGATGGTTGGTGGTGTTGATCACCACCAGTTCTGATGCGCCTGTATCCGCCACATACAAGCGGGAACCGTTGGCGTTAAGAGTGATACCTGCGACCGTTGTAAACCCGGTGATGGTATCGATCAGCGTGTAATCCTGTGTGTTGTAAACGCGAATAGGCGTGTTGACCGCCACGCTGTTGTCCGTCACGTACAATCTTGGAGCGGTTGGATTGATCGCGATGTGCAAGGGCGTCCCTGGCACTGCGAAGTGGTGAATGACACGGTTGCGCAGTGTGTCGATTATCCAGATAGACGTGTCGCCAAACGCGCAGGCGACATACAGCAATTCTCCGTTCGGGCTCAGCACCATGGCGTTCGGCGCACGACCCACCGTAATAGTTGCAAAAACGCCGACGGTATTGGTGATCCTGTAGTGAGCGGTACGCAAGCGGATGGCCGAGGTCTTGTTGGCACTGCCGTTGAGCGATACCCGTACTTCAATCGTCAAGGTGCTTTGAGTCGGCAACGAACGCAGGTAATCGGCGGGTATCGTGACCTCCACGCGCCCGGCGCTGAATTGCGCGGCGGTCAGTGGTACGCCATCAAGCAGGGCAAGATTGGCTGCGCCCTTGAGATCGACCCATATCGCCTGCCCGACGCTTATGAACGGCCATGCAAGCATCAGCACGCTATTAAGCATGTTGGCTCTTACGATGCCGTTCGATGCCTGAGGCACGGTGACCAGATCCAGCATCTGCTCCTGGAAAGGGTCGATGGTCAAGGTTAAAAGCTGGGAGGCGGTGTCGGCACCGGCGCGGGTGACGATGTAGGACAACACAGCTTTTCGGCCCAGATTGGCGGAGATCACTTTGTTGCTCAGGATGAAATCCACATAGCCCTTCGCGGGGTCGCCTGGTCGCGCAGCAATGGTGGGCGTTCCTTGCCCGTGAGTGCCAACGAAACTCGGTTGAATATCGTCGCTGGCCAGCATCGGTGTGTAGCTTACTCGCAGTGTGCATATCGGCGGGTTCAGAACGTGTTGCGGGTTGAGCCTGGCGCTGTTCAATCCCGTGACTGTGCTCTCCAGCACCAGTGGCACCGGCAATTGCAGGCGACTGCCGACGGTGATCACCAGTGCCTTGGAGTAGCGGGTGCGCTGGCCCGGTTTTTCTACCCGATAATAAATGCGAGCCGAACCGTTGAGGTTGGCGAGAATGAACTGTCGTTGGATCACAAACGCCAACTCCTGCCCGACCCATGGTGGGGTGATGAGAAATGCATCGGGTGGGGCGCTGCCGCCGACTGCACTGCCTTCGCAATACAGAGTTACCGTGGCGTCTACAACGAAAGCAGCGTTAGCCGGGACTCTCACATCGGCATTGCCCAGGGATACGTCGGGGTCGAAGGTGAAACCGGGGGCAGGCGCTTGCAGTACTTCAGGCTGGGCCAGTGCGTCCAAGGGGTCGCCAATGCGCAATGACAAAATGTCAGAGGGGGGCCGTTGGCCGATATGGTTGATGAAGTAGTAGAGCATCAGTTCGCCGCCATCCAGTTGGCGGATGTCGCCGTCAGCGCTGTTGGGCAGTTCGAATACGATGCTGTCCTCGCCCGCCACTGCGACATACTCCCGATAGAATCGGTGGCCGTAGACGTTAGTGCCCTCTAATACCAACGTGACGCAATCAAACGGCTTTTGCCCTGTGTAGCTCGTGATCGTGACGATTACCGGGTCGGTCAAGGGGGGCAGGACGCCGCCGCTGGCGGCCGGCACTTGCGGCGCCGCAAGAGCGGTTTGCTCGGGGGTTCCCGTGACTCGGACGAAGGCGTTTTCAGAGGGCACGTTGGCCTGACCTGCGCGAACCCGTTCATAACTGAGTTCGATCATGGCGCCGATAAGCGCGCGTACATCGGCATTGGGCCACGGGACGTCGGTGAAGGTGGGTGTCGTCGACGTGATACTGACGGTGTAGGCTTTATCAACGTCGCCGCCGTCCAGCGCGCGCCCTCGAAGGGTCAGTCGAGCTTCGTCGCCCAATGCCCAGCCTTTGCCAGCAACAGCGAACCTGAGGGTTGCGTCTTTGCCTAGCAAGGCGTCCGCATCCAGCGTTCCTGTAGGTGCCTCGACAACGTGGGCAGGGTCCAGCAGGCGTTCGTTGGGATTAAGCCGCACTTCAATCAGTTGCGTCGGCGAGCGGCCCGGCGCGTGGTTGCCTACTTCATCGATGACATCGTAGGCGCAGGTCTGGTAGCCGCTGCCGATCTGCAGCCATGTGCCGTAATAAACCATGATTGAAATCGGCAGTGTGCCGCTGGCTTCGTTCTCGGTCACGGAATGCTCAATGATTTGCCCACCGATAATCAGGCGAATGCGATCACGAACCGCTCGGTGAGTAGTGGAAGGGCGGGTGAGGTCGGAGGGATAAAAGGGAATTCTCACCGCGACCCCGCGTTGGGCTGCGGCTGAATCGATCAAAAAATGTGCAGGTTGAGGGCGTGGCAGTTGTTCATTTACCCACGGCGGCTGTTGAATAAGGTCGTTGCCGGTTGGCGCTACGGTGTCGATCTTGAGAGTCAGGCGCTGGGTTTCTTCTGCACGCTGATCAGGGTGCGTCACCCGAAAAAACACAGGTCCTACCGCGCCCTCATCCAGTCGCGCCATGGATATGTGCAGGCTGATCGACTTGGCGTCGCGCGCCTCCTCCTTGCTGACGTTATGGTGATCGATCGGTACCAGCAAGTCGCCGCAGAACAGTTGGATAAGATCGCCTTCTACCTGACCGGCGTAGGTGCGCAAGATGCAAATCAGGCCGGGGCTGCCATGGTTCTCCAGCAACAGTTTGTACACGCCACCGGAGAAGCCCGCGACTGGCGTCGTCAGGCCAGGAATGTTGGGGGCTAGTTGCCTAACGCTAGGGCGCGCGGTCGGAACCGGAGTCATGCTTGACACCTCGTGCGGATGCTCGAATCACATGCGGATTGAACGCCGAACGAGGCAGCTAGGCTAACTGTGAGAAATGACAGTTGCGACAGACGGTACGGTCCCGCGTGGGAAGCCCGCTACGGCTGGCGATTCCATCGTCGGAACAAGGGTTCCGCCAAAAACAGCACAAACAATAAACGCATCACCTGCATCGCCGTCACCAGCGGCACTGACAGTTGCAGGGTTTCGGCCGTAAGACTCATCTCGGCAATGCCACCCGGCATCATGCCCAGGGTCAGCGAGCGCAGGTCCAAGTGGGTGAGGGCGCTCAGGCCCACGGCGGCCAAGGTCGCCAGCGCCATGGTCAGAGCGGTGCCGACTAAAGTACGAGCCATGAACGACGGCGCGCGGCGGAAGAACTGGCGGTTGAAATGGCAACCCAGTCCACTGCCGATCAGCCATTGGCCGATTTGGCTGCCGCCGTCGGGCAGGCCGATATGCAAATCCCAGACAACGCTGGCGGTCGCACTGACCAATAACGGGCCGAACAACCATGGGTTTGGCTGACGCAGGCGCTGCCAACCCCAGGCCACCAGAGCCCCCAGCGGAAACAGCAACGCCAGCCACGCCCAACTCACCGGTGCCGGATGAAACTGCGGCGCGCCGCCCCCCAGCACATACTTGAAGATCGCCGGTACGCACAGCACCACCGCCAGCACGCGCAGGCTCTGCCCCGCCGCGACACGGCTGAGCACCGCGCCGTTGCGTGCGCCGAGGTTGACCATCTCACCGGACCCGCCCGGCATGCTGGAGAAAAACGCGGTGGCGCGGTCTTCACCGCTACGGCGCATCAGCCACACGCCCACCACGCTCGACAGGCTGGTGACCAGCGCGCCGAAGAAGATCAGGCCGAAGTGGCTCATCACCTGCTCAATCACCACTGGGGTGAAGTGCAGGCCGATGCCGATCCCCACCACCCATTGGCCGCATTTACGCCCGCCGGGAATCTCCGCCAACTGCCAGGGCGTGAGGCAACGCACCAGAATGATCGCCAGCAACGAGCCGACCATGTACGGCAATGGCCAGCCGATCAGGCTGGCCAGGTAACCGCCGGCCAGGCCGACCAGCGGTGTTCCCCACCAATGTTTAAGGGTGACCTCAGACATTGGCCACAGCGCGGCGCTGTTGGGCGCGTTTGCGCCAGATCCGCAGCAGCGGCACGAACAGCATGATCGCGGTCAGTACCCAGACGCCAAAGGTGATTGGGCTCGACCACAGAATCTCCAGCGCACCGTTGGAGATCGACAGCGCACGGCGCAGGTTCTGCTCCATCAGGCCGCCGAGGATAAAGCCCAACAGCACCGGCGACAGCGGGAAGTCCAGCTTGCGCAGGATGTAACCGAAGATGCCGATCCCGACCATCAGGAACAGGTCGAAGGTGGTGGCATGCACCGCGTACACACCGATCGCGGTGATGATGGCGATCACCGGCACCAGCGCCCAGTTCGGCACCGCGAGGATGCGCGTGAAGATCCGGATCATCGGGATGTTGAGGATCACCAGCATGATGTTGGCGATAAACAACGAAGCGATCAGGCCCCAGACAATGTCCGGTTGCTGTTGGAACAGCAGCGGGCCGGGGGTGATGTTGTACAGCGACAGCGCGCCGATCATCACTGCGGTGGTGCCCGAGCCAGGTACGCCCAGGGTCAGCATCGGCACCAGAGCGCCGCAGGCGGATGCGCCGATTGCGGTTTCCGGGGCGGCGAGGCCGCGCATGTCGCCCTGGCCGAACTTGCCGCTGGCACCAGCCATGCGTTTCTCGGTCATGTAGGCCACGGCCGAGGCCAGCGTTGCACCGGCGCCCGGCAACACGCCCATGATGAAGCCCAGCAGGCCGCAACGGATATTCACCACGAATACCGACGCCGCTTCCTTGACGTTGAACATCATGCGCCCGGTGGCCTTGACCGCTTCCTGGCCACGGTGGGTTTTTTCCAGCAGCAACAGGATCTCGCTGATGGAGAACAGGCCCAACACCAGTACGACGAATTGGATGCCGTCGGTGAGGTGGATGTTATCGCCGGTAAAACGGTACACGCCGCTGTTGGCATCGATGCCGACCGCCGACAGGAACAGGCCGATCAACGCCGCGACGAAGGTCTTCAACGGCTTGTCACCGGCCATGCCGCCCAGGCAGACAATCGCGAACACCATCAGTACGAAATATTCCGCCGGGCCGAAGGCAATCGCCCATTTGGCCAGCAGCGGCGCAAACAGCACCATGCCGCAGGTGGCGATGAACGCACCGATGAACGAACTCCACGCCGACAAAGACAGCGCCACACCGGCCAGGCCTTTGCGGGCCATCGGGTAGCCGTCGAGGGTGGTCATTACGGTGGAAGCTTCGCCCGGGATGTTAAGCAGGATCGAACTGATCCGGCCGCCGTATTCGCAGCCCAGGTACACCGCCGCCAGCAGGATCAGCGCCGATTCCGGCGGCAGGCCCAGGGCGAACGCGATGGGGATCAACAGCGCCACGCCGTTGATCGGGCCCAGGCCCGGCAGCAGGCCGACCACGGTGCCGATCAACGTGCCGCACAGCGCGGTCACCAGGTTGTAAGGGGACAGCGCCACGCCAAAGCCCTGGCCCAAGTAGCCAAAAGTATCCATATCAGTTCTCCAGAACGTCGAGCAGGCCAAGGGGCAACGGCACATCCATGACTTTATCGAACAGCAGGTACAAACCGATGGCCATCAGGGAGACGATCACCACGCTGGGCATCCAGCGGCCGCCGTACAGGCGCGCCATCGGGATGCCGATCAGCATGCTGCTGAGGATGAAGCCCAGCGGTTCGAAGGTAGCGGCGAACACAATCAGCAGCACCACGCAGAGGCTGATCTTGATCAGGGTTTCGCGATCCAGCGCCGGTTCTTCTTCGGTGTGCTTGGTGGCCTGCGGGCGAATCAGCATGTAGATCAGCGCCAGGCTCATCAGCCCGAGGATCAGCAGCGGGTAGGCGCGGGGCCCTACCGGCTCGTAGGAAAACGACGCCTGATAGGGCCAGGCCATCAGCGCCAGACCGGCACAGGCCAGCAGCAGCGCGGCCGCGAATATGCGTTGTAAGAGCATGTTGAACTCCTGGGCCATGCCTGGGGTTTACCAGGCATGGCCGCGCGACAGAGGGGGCGATTACTGGATCAGGCCGAACTCTTTGGCCAGCACTTTGTAGTCAGCCACCTGTTTCTTCACATAGGTGTCCAGCTCCGGGCCGGTCATGGCGAACGGGAACAGCTCGCGCTGGTCACGCAGCTTGGCGAACTCTTCGGAGGCCAGCAGTTTGTCGAACGCGTCTTTCCACCAGGCGTACTCGGCATCGCTGACTTTTGGCCCGAGGTAGAAGCCGCGCACCACTGGCCACACGATGTCGTAGCCTTGCTCTTTGGCGGTCGGGATATCCTTCATTTCCGGCTCGTTCAGGCGCTGCTCGGAGAACACCGCCAGCAGACGCATGTCGCCGCTGAGGATGTGCGGCATGGAGTCGGAGATGTCGGTACTGCCCACTTGAATATGACCACCAAGCAGGGCCGTGGCGATTTCACCGCCGCCTTCGAGGGCCACATAGCGCAGCTCGCGCGGGTTGATCCCGGCGGCTTTGGCGATCAGGGCGGTTTGCATCCAGTCCTGGCTACCGACGGTGCCGCCGGAACCGATCACCACGCTGCCCGGATCTTTCTTCAGGGCTTTGACCAAATCATCGAGGGTCTTGTAGGGCGAATCGCTTTTTACCGCGATGGCGCCGTAACTGGTGCCGACCGCGGCCAGCCAACGTACGGCGCTTTCATCGAAACGCCCGAACTTGCCCTGAGCCAGGTTCAGCAGCGAGCCGCTGGACCAGGCCACCAGCGTACCGGCATCCGCCGGACGCTGTGCGACCACGGCGTTGTAGGCCACCGCGCCGACGCCGCCGGGCATGTAGGTCACGCGCATCGGTTTGCTCAGCAGTTTCTCGTTGACCAGTGCGCTTTGCGCCAGTTTGCAGGTCAGGTCGAAACCGCCGCCGGGGGAGGCCGGGGCGATGCATTCCGGGCGCTTGGGCTCGTCAGCGGCCAGCAGTTGGCCGGCGAACAACATGCAGCCGGCGGTGAGGGCCAATTTACGCAATGAAAGGGTCATGGGTGTCTCCGTCGTTTTTGTTATGAGGTTCTACTGCCAGGCACTACTTACCAGAGCGCGACGCTGTAGCTGACGAGCAGGCGCGTTTCATCCGATCCGCAGTCTTCGAAAAGGGCGGTTTGGCTGAGCGACGAAATAAAACCGGCAAGGGCGGTCTGGGTCGGGCGGGAAATACGAACAGGCGGGCAAGTCTGGGGCTGTGTCGACAGCATCGTGGTGCACTCCGGTATTGTTCTTATTTTTACGAAAACGCATCGAGGCGCTTTTCGGGCGCTGCGGATTAGGCAACTGGGTGGGCAAGACTCACCGTGAGCTGGATGCTAAAGGGCGAAGCTTTCACTAACCTTTCAGCCACCTTTCAATGTTTTCGGGCTTCACAGGGCACCGGGCGCCTGTAAACTCCCCGCCAAAGCGTGGCATCGACCACTCCTGAATGAGGCAGAAAACCATGCGTGTCCTTCTGGTTGAAGACCATTTGCAACTCGCCGACAGTGTGGCCCAAGCGCTCAAGAGCACGGGTTTGACCGTCGACGTGCTGCACGACGGCGTCGCCGCCGACCTGGCCTTGAGCAGCGAGGACTACGCGGTGGCCATCCTCGATGTGGGGCTGCCGCGCATGGATGGTTTCGAGGTGCTCGCACGTTTGCGAGCCCGCGGGAAAAATCTGCCGGTGCTGATGCTGACCGCGCGAAGTGACGTCAAAGACCGTGTGCATGGCCTGAACCTGGGCGCCGACGATTACCTGGCCAAGCCTTTTGAACTGACGGAACTGGAAGCACGGGTCAAGGCCCTGTTGCGTCGCAGCGTGCTGGGCGGCGAGCGCCAGCAAACCTGCGGCGTGCTGGTGTACGACTTGGACACCCGGCGCTTCACGTTGGGCGGCGAACTGCTGACATTGACCTCCCGTGAACAGGCGGTGCTCGAAGCGCTGATCGCGCGTCCGGGCCGGGTGATGAGCAAAGAGCAACTGGCCTCCCATGTGTTTGGCCTGGACGAGGAGGCCAGCCCCGATGCGATCGAAATCTACGTGCATCGCCTGCGCAAAAAACTCGATGGGCAACCGATCGCCATCGTGACGTTCCGCGGCCTTGGCTACCTGCTGGAAGCCCGCGATGCATAAGCCCAGCAGCCTGCGCTGGCGCCTGCTGTGGAACCTGGCGCTGTTGCTGGTGCTGTTGATGTTGGCCAGCGGCATGAGTGCCTACTGGAACGGTCGCGAAGCTGCCGATACCGCCTACGACCGTACGCTGCTGGCGTCGGCACGAACCATCGCGGCCGGCCTGACCCAGGTGGACGGCACTCTCAGCGCCAATGTGCCCTATGTGGCCCTGGACACCTTCGCCTACGACAGCGCCGGGCGCATTTACTACCAGGTCAACGACATCGATCAGAAGCTGATCTCCGGCTATGAGAACCTGCCCGGCCCGCCGCCCGGCACACCGCGTACCGATGATTACCCGGCCCTGGCGCGTTTCTACAACGCCAAGTACCAGGGCCAGGAAGTGCGCGTGGTCAGCCTGCTTAAAGCGGTTTCCGAGCCGAACATGAACGGTATGGCGGAAATCCGCGTGGCCGAGACCGACGAAGCAAGGGTCAGCATGGCCCGTAGCCTGATGGCCGATACCCTGCTGCGCCTGGGCATGCTCGCGGTCGGTGCGTTGCTGCTGGTGTGGTTTGCCGTGAGCGCCGCGCTACGCCCGCTGGATCGTCTGCGTAAAGCCGTGGAGGAGCGTCAGCCCGACGATCTGCGGCCGCTGCCATTGGTGGAGGTGCAGCATGAGTTTGGCCCGTTGGTCAGCTCACTCAACCACTTCACCGAGCGCCTGCGCGGGCAATTCCAACGGCAGGCGCAGTTTATCGCCGATGCGTCCCACGAACTGCGCACTCCACTGGCAGCACTCAAGGCCCGCCTGGAGTTGGGGTTGCGCGCCGAAGACCCGGCGACCTGGCGCAGCACCTTGGAAACCGCGGCTCAAGGCACTGATCGCCTGACCCATCTGGCTAATCAGTTGCTGTCCCTGGCGCGCATCGAGAACGGCGCCCGGGCGATTGCCGAAGGCGGCGCGCAGTTGTTGGATCTGAGCCAGTTGGCTCGCGAACTGGGCATGGCCATGGCGCCTCTGGCCCATGCGCGCGGCGTGGCCCTGGCGCTGGAAGCCGACGAGCCGGTGTGGCTGCGCGGCGAACCGACACTGTTGAACGAACTGCTGAGTAACCTGGTGGACAATGCCCTGGCGCACACGCCGCCTGGTGGCAACGTGATCCTACGGGTGATGGCGCCGGCGGTGCTGGAAGTGGAAGACGATGGCCCGGGCATCCCGCTGGATGAACGGGATCGGGTCTTCGAACGGTTCTATCGGCGTAGCCAGCAGGGTATGGGCTCGGGCCTGGGCTTGGCGATTGTCGGGGAAATCTGCCGGGCGCATCTGGCGCAGATCAGTCTGCATGATGGCAAGCGGGCAGGTTTGAAAGTGCGGGTAAGTTTTATCGCCGGTTGATTCAGTAGAACATCGACCGTGCTTCATCCAGTTCCGCACGCAGGCTGTCGCTGTAGGGGTCGACGCGCAGCTTTTTCATGGCAGGGATCTCGGAAACCACCACGTTTGCCAGGGGGTGACTGGTGCCGCGGTGGCAGTACAACACGGCGACTTGCACGAGATCAATGTAGTCGAGGCGGTCGGAGTCACGCTCGAAGTTCAGGTACTGCCCCGGCAGTTTTGCCAGCATTTCGGGAAAGTCCCAGCCACTGAGCAACTTATCGCCCAGCTTAGGATGGATGCTGTCGATCACATGATTGAGGCTAACCGGGTCTGCCAGCAGCTCGTAGTGGTCTTCGGCGTAGGTGAGGATCGGCAGCACGCCGATCTGGTGCACCAGGCCACCGAGTGCCGCCTGATCCGGCTTGAGCTGGCTGTGGCTGCGGCACAAGGCATAGCTCACGCCCGCCACTTCCAGGCTGCGGCGCCAGACATCGCGCATTTTCTGTTCGACGACTTCGGAGCGGGCGTGAAAGATCTGCTCCATCACCAGGCCAATCGCCAGGTTGCTGCTGTAATTGGTGCCCAGCCGCGTGATGGCGGTGTGCAGGTCGGTGACTTCCTGAGTGGCGCGCAGCAGCGGGCTGTTCACCACTTTGATCAGGCGTGCGGACAGGGCTGTATCGCGACCGATCACTTTGCTCAAATGGCTGATGCTGATTTCCGGGTCTTCGGCAGCCTGACGAATCTTAAGGGCCACTTCCGGTAATGTCGGCAGAACCAGGTCATCGTTATCGATAGCCTTGACCAAAGCCTGTTGGACTTTTTCCGCCAGCTTGTTCATTCATGATCTCTAGGGTGTTGCAAAAAAGTATGACGACTAGCGTTGGATCTCTCGATCACGGTCGAGGGTATAAGGCAAGTCAAGCAGTCGCAGACCTGGGCCTTCAAGCGTGCCTAAATGCACATCGCCACTATCGGCAGCTTCGGCTTGCAATACGGCCAGAAGTTCAATGACCTGGTCAGCTTTTGCTGCGATCACCACTTCACCGATCGAGCTGCTGTGGCTCGGCGAAAACAGAGGAGTGCCTGGCTCGGGCATTTGCGCCGAATCAAGGCTTAAGCGGTACAAGCGGCGCTTGAGTTTGCCCAGGTACTGCATACGCGCGACGATTTCCTGGCCGGTGTAGCAGCCTTTTTTGAAACTCACACCGCCCACGGCTTGCAGGTTGAGCATTTGCGGGATGAACAGTTCACGAGTTTGCGGCATGACTTGGCCGATACCGGCGCGAATCTGGCCCAGCAGCCATTCATTCAAATCAGCTTGATCAAGGGTTTCACTCAATTGGGCTTTGACGGCGTCGGCTCGATCCGAGGGTACCCAGAGTTCGCTGCGGTCGGGTGAGACCCGAATCGCGATCAAGTACTCGTTGCGGGCTACGCTATCGGTCTCGGCCGGCAGCTCAAGCCCGAGGTTGGCCAGGGCCGAATTCGCATTCACCAGACCGAAACGGGACCAGGCGGCACTTTCGTCGGTCAGCTTGGACTTGGAGAACACCGCGTATTTTTTCAGGTCGGCCAGTTGCGGCTCCAGTAGCTCGCTGGCCATGGCCAGCAACACGCCGTCACCTTGCAACAAGATGCGAAAGCTCGACTGCATGCGCCCTTTTTGAGTGCAGCGCGCGCCCAGGCTGGCTTGGGTATCACTCAGGTAATTGAGGTTGCAGGTCAATTGGCCTTGCAGGAATTTAGCAGCATCGGCGCCGCGGACGGCGAGGACACCTTCGTGGATCAGGGGGCAGAAGAAAGCAGAGTCAGCCATGGTTCATCGCAGGTCAAAAAGTCATGGGTGCATCATAGAGGGGCGCCCGGCAAATGGATAGTTTCCGTAGGGGCGACCAAAGCCGACTGTTCCACTGCTGTCGGGCCTGTATACTTGCGCTCTATTTGAGGAGCGCTCCATGGTCGAAGATGTAGAACTCAATCGCCTCTACTGGCACAGCCGTCGCGGCATGCTTGAGCTGGATGTATTGCTGGTGCCTTTCGTCAAAGAGGTTTATTCCACCCTTAATGAAGTGGACCGCAAGGTGTATGTGCGTCTGCTGGAGTGCGAAGACCAGGATATGTTCGGCTGGTTCATGGAGCGCGCCGAGTCGGACGATCCGGAACTGCAGCGTATGGTTCGGATGATTCTGGACCGTGTCCAGCCCAAGTAATCGCTTTGAATGTCGCTGGCGGCCGTCACGGCGGCTGCTGGTGGCGTATCTTTTCGCCCAACTGTTCGCATTGGGTGCGTTGGCATTGATTGATCTCGCTTTCTCAACTCTGGCGATAGTGCTGTGTCTGGGGCATGCCGCCTGGGTTTTGCCGCGACACATTCTGTTGTCACACCGTTCGTCGATTCGAGGCCTGCGACGCGATGAGGACGGCTGGCAATTATTCGGTGAGCAGCGTGGCTGGCACGCCGTGCAGTTGCTCCCGGATAGCTTGGCGTTGCCCCTGATCGTGGTGCTGCGATATCGGGTCAAGGGGCAGTGGTGGGCGCGTTCGATCTGTGTGCCCAAGGACGCGCAGGCGGCGGATACACACCGGCGCCTGCGGGTACGCTTGAAGTTCAGCCGGCGTAGGTGGCTGGCACCAGGATAGTGTCGCGGGCTTCGGGGAGCATCTGCGGGTAGTCGAGGGTGTAATGCAGGCCTCGGCTTTCCTTGCGTTCCATGGCCGAGCGGATCATCAGCTCGGCCACCTGAGCCAAGTTGCGCAGCTCGATCAGGTCACGGCTGACTTTATAGTTGCTGTAGAACTCGTCGATTTCATCCAGTAGCAACCGCACCCGATGTTGTGCCCGTTGCAGGCGCTTGTTGGTGCGCACGATGCCCACATAGTCCCACATGAAGCGCCGCAGCTCATCCCAGTTGTGGGCGATGATCACGTCCTCGTCCGAGTCGGTAACTTGGCTGGCGTCCCAGCGGGGCAGGGCGGCCGGCACCGGAATTCGCGGCAGTTGCTCAAGGATATCCACCGCCGCTGAGCGGGCATACACGAAGCACTCAAGCAGCGAGTTACTAGCCATGCGATTGGCACCATGCAGGCCGGTGAAGCTGGTTTCACCAATGGCATAAAGGCCGGGTACATCGGTGCGGCCATGCTGGTCAACCATCACGCCGCCGCAGGTGTAGTGCGCGGCCGGTACGACGGGGATCGGGCCTTTGGTGATATCGATATTGAAGGCCAGGCAGCGCTCGTAGACGGTGGGGAAGTGCGTCTTGATGAATGCCTCGGGTTGATGGCTGATGTCCAAGTAGACGCAGTCGATGCCCAGGCGCTTCATTTCATGGTCGATGGCGCGGGCGACGATATCGCGCGGGGCCAGTTCGGCGCGGGGGTCGAAGCGCTGCATGAAGCGTTCGCCGTTCGGCAGTTTCAAGTGCGCGCCTTCGCCGCGCAGCGCTTCGGTGATCAGGAAGCTCTTGGCCTGCGGGTGATACAGGCAGGTGGGGTGGAACTGATTGAACTCCAGGTTGGCCACTCGGCACCCCGAGCGCCAGGCCATGGCGATGCCGTCGCCGCAGGCACCGTCAGGATTGCTGGTATAGAGATAGACCTTTGCCGCGCCGCCCGACGCAAGAATGGTGAAGCGCGCGCCGTAGGTATCGACCTCGCCGCTGCTGCGGTTTAGAACGTAGGCGCCGAGGCAGCGCTCACCTTCCAGGCCCAGGCGCTTTTCGGTGATCAGATCGACGGCGACGCGTTGCTCCAGTAGTTCAATGTTGGGGCGTTGACGGGCCTGATCCAGCAATGTTCTGAAAATAGCCGCGCCGGTGGCATCGGCGGCATGGATGATGCGGCGATGGCTGTGGCCGCCTTCACGGGTCAGATGGAACTCGAAACCGCCGTCGTCGGCGCTGGCGTGTTCGTCACGGGTGAAGGGTACGCCTTGATCGATCAGCCATTGGATCGCTTCGCGGCTGTGCTCAACGGTGAAACGCACCGCGTCTTCATTACACAGCCCGCCACCGGCGTTGAGGGTGTCTTCGACATGGGACTGCACCGTATCGGTGTCATCCAGCACGGCGGCAACACCGCCCTGGGCCCAGAATGTCGAGCCATTGGCCAGGTCGCCCTTGCTCAGTACGGCGATGCGCAGGTGGCTGGGGAGGGTCAGGGCAAGACTTAATCCGGCTGCGCCGCTGCCAATCACCAGAACATCGTGTTGAAATTGTTGGCTCATTTGAAGGATTCCGCAAAAAGCGATCCAAGGACTAGTGGCGCTGACGGGACGCCTGGATCGGCGAATCAAAGGGTCACACGGCCCACTAGTATATAGAGGGGGGGAGCGGCACAATAGCCAGGCATTCGTGGCAATGTGAGATTACGGTGCGCGGCTTGGGTATAATCCGTCGGTTATTGAATTGGGAACTTTTTGCATAAGCCCCGACTCAATAGCAGGTTGCCCGAAAGCTGGGAAAACGTTGAGTTTATTGGCCCGTCGGGAGCATTGGACGCGTCAGGAAACCGACGACAAGATTATTCGCGCAGCCGGCGTTGCCCGCGCTGCGTTTTTCGTGTGTGCCAAATCAGTGCATGCCGGAAACTTGCTTGGAGGGGGAGAACTTTTGCGAAAAGTCCGAGTCTATGTTTGCAAGCCTGATCGTTTAGTTATGCAAGCCTCCTTCAAGTACAACGAGGAGTGTTCATGCTAACCCAGGAAGAGGATCAGCAGCTGGTCGAGCGCGTACAACGCGGCGACAAGCGCGCATTTGATCTGCTAGTGCTGAAATACCAGCACAAAATTCTCGGGTTGATCGTGCGATTTGTGCACGACACCCACGAAGCGCAGGACGTTGCACAGGAAGCCTTTATCAAGGCGTACCGTGCACTCGGTAATTTTCGCGGTGACAGTGCGTTTTATACGTGGCTGTATCGCATCGCCATCAACACGGCGAAGAACTATCTGGTGTCTCGCGGACGCCGCCCACCAGATAGTGATGTTAGTTCAGAAGATGCAGAATTTTACGATGGTGATCACGGCCTCAAAGATCTCGAGTCGCCGGAGCGTGCATTGCTGCGCGACGAGATCGAAGGAACCGTTCATCGCACAATTCAGCAATTGCCAGAAGATTTGCGTACGGCGTTAACTTTACGTGAATTCGATGGTCTGAGTTATGAAGACATTGCGAGCGTCATGCAATGTCCGGTGGGGACTGTAAGGTCACGGATTTTCCGGGCCCGGGAAGCCATCGACAAAGCCTTGCAACCGTTGTTGCAGGAAAACTAAAGACAGCGGCGACAGCCAAGAGAGGAACCGCCATGAGTCGTGATGCCCTGCAGGAATCGCTGTCCGCAGTGATGGATAACGAAGCGGATGAACTGGAACTTCGTCGAGTGCTCAACGCATTCGATGACGCCGAAACCCGTGATACCTGGTCTCGTTACCAAGTCGCTCGGGCGGTGATGCACAAGGATCTTCTAATCCCTCGTCTGGATATTGCTGCGGCCGTTTCTGCCGCGTTGGCTGATGAAGCCGTTCCGGCAAAAGCTGCCCGTGGTCCATGGCGTAGCCTGGGTCGCCTTGCAGTTGCTGCCTCGGTGACTGTCGCCGTGTTGGCGGGTGTTCGTCTTTACAATCAGGACGAAATTGCCGGTGCCGAATTGGCCCAGCAGACTCAGCAACCGGTCATGGCTGGCCCGCAAGTCAAAGGTCCGGCAGTGCTCGCAGGCTACAAGGAAAGCTCCGACGCCACCGGCCCTATGGCCAACGGTGTATTGCAGGGGCAATCCGGTTGGCAGGATCAGCGTCTCCCAGGATACCTGCGTCAACATGCACAGGAATCTGCCCTGAAAGGCACTGAAAGCGCTCTGCCATACGCTCGCGCCGCTAGTCTGGAAAATCGTTGAACCGCTAAGGAGCTCTATGCGCGCCATACCGCTCCTTACGCTTTTGCTCAGTGGTTGGTTTGTACTTCCCGCCCATGCCGATGAAGCCCAAGACTGGCTGAGTCGACTTGGGCGCGCAGAGCAACAGCAAAGTTTCGAAGGTACGTTCGTCTACGAACGTAACGGCAGCTTTTCCACCCATGACATCTGGCACCTTGCCCAGAATGGGCAAATCCATGAGCGGCTTTTGCAGCTTGATGGCTCTGCTCAGGAAGTTGTGAGAGTGGACGGCCGCACACAATGCGTAAGCGGCGCGTTAGTCGCCGGGCTTGGCAATTCTCGAGACGCCTCTTCCCGTGTGCTCGATCCGCAGAAACTCAATCAATTCTATGATCTGGCCGTGATAGGGAAATCCCGTGTTGCTGGCCGAAATGCTGTGATTGTGTCTATCACTCCTCGTGACCAATACCGTTATGGATTTGAACTGCATCTGGATCGTGAAACCGCCCTACCGCTCAAGTCCTTGTTGCTCAACGACCAAGGTCAGTTATTGGAGCGCTTTCAGTTCACCCGCTTGAATACGGCGATTTCGCCTGAAGATCGTAACTTGCAACCGAGCAAGGATTGCACGCCGGTCGCAGCGGTAAACAGCGACGAGTTAGAGATAGCACCAACCGAGGCGTGGCACTTGGAATGGTTACCGCCGGGGTTTCAGTTAACGAATTCCAGCGCGCGCGAGGATGCCCACACCAAAAACACCATCGACAGTTTGATGTATGAAGATGGTCTGGCAAGATTTTCGGTGTTTCTTGAGCCCATCAGTGATGGTGGTGTCACGGAAAACCGTACTCAGCTAGGACCCACTGTCGCGGTTTCCCGTCGCTTGAATACGGTTGACGGTGAAATGATGGTGACGGTTGTTGGAGAAATCCCTATCGGTACCGCCGAGCGTATTGCGCTGTCGGTGCGCGGTGAAAAAAAGGCAGCCGCTAAGCCTTTGCCGTGAGTTGTTAATTCTATGTTCATCCTGATCTTTCAATTTACAACCATGCACGCTTGGCTGCCGAGAGCATGAAATGTCTGGATCAGGATTTTCACTTGCAAAAATCTTCCATCTTTTTTATAGGTCAGAGTTTGTCGGCTCTGGCCTTGTTTTGTTCGCGGAACAAAAACGGCGGACGCAGTTTCCGGCGTTTCTTGAACCCTATCGCTCAACCTTGCTCGTTGTAACGGGAGCTGTATGTCGATACCACGTTTGAAATCCTACCTATCCATAGTCGCCACGGTGTTGGTGCTGGGTCAGGCTGTGACCGCGCAAGCGGCTGAGTTGCCTGACTTCACCCAACTGGTTGAGCAAGCCTCGCCTGCCGTGGTGAACATCAGTACCACGCAGAAGCTGCCAGATCGCAAAGTGTCGAACCAGCAGATGCCGGATCTTGAAGGCCTGCCGCCGATGTTGCGCGAGTTCTTCGAGCGTGGGATGCCACAACCGCGCGCCCCCCGGGGGGGCGGTGGTGGTCAGCGTGAAGCGCAGTCTCTGGGTTCGGGCTTCATCATTTCGCCGGATGGCTACATTCTCACCAATAACCATGTCATTGCCGATGCAGATGAAATTCTCGTACGCTTGGCTGATCGCAGTGAGCTCAAGGCCAAACTGGTTGGCACCGACCCACGCTCCGATGTGGCATTGCTGAAAATCGACGGCAAGGACCTGCCCGTGCTGAAGCTGGGCAAATCCCAGGATCTGAAGGCCGGCCAGTGGGTCGTCGCCATCGGTTCTCCATTTGGCTTTGACCACACCGTCACCCAAGGCATCGTTAGCGCCATCGGTCGTAGCCTGCCAAATGAAAACTACGTGCCGTTCATCCAAACCGACGTGCCGATCAACCCGGGCAACTCCGGCGGTCCGCTGTTCAACCTGGCCGGCGAAGTGGTGGGTATCAACTCGCAGATCTATACCCGGTCCGGTGGATTCATGGGCGTATCGTTCGCTATCCCGATCGACGTGGCCATGGACGTTTCCAACCAGTTGAAAAGCGGCGGCAAGGTCAGTCGTGGTTGGTTGGGCGTAGTTATCCAAGAAGTGAACAAGGATTTGGCTGAATCCTTCGGCCTCGACAAGCCGGCGGGTGCGCTGGTCGCACAGATTCAGGATGATGGCCCGGCGGCCAAGGGTGGCCTGCAAGTGGGTGACGTGATTCTGAGCATGAATGGCCAGCCAATCGTAATGTCCGCCGATCTGCCCCATTTGGTGGGCGCACTCAAGGCCGGCAGCAAAGCCAAGTTGGAAGTGATTCGTGGCGGCAAGCGCCAGAACGTTGAGCTAACTGTCGGTGCGATTCCTGAAGAAGGCGCCACCCTCGATGCCCTGGGCAACACCAAGCCAGGCGCCGAGCGCAGCAGCAACCGTCTGGGGATTGCCGTAGCCGAACTGACGGACGAGCAGAAAAAAGCCTTCGACCTCAAGAGCGGTGTAGTAATTAAAGAAGTGCAGGATGGACCTGCTGCGTTGATTGGCCTGCAGCCGGGCGATGTGATCACTCACCTGAACAATCAGGCGATCGACAGCACCAAGCAATTCACTGATATCGCCAAAGCATTGCCGAAGAATCGTTCGGTGTCGATGCGCGTACTGCGCCAGGGACGCGCCAGTTTCATCACCTTTAAACTGGCCGAGTAACCTGCCAGCTCAATAAAAAGCCCCGCGTTCGTTTGACGAAGGCGGGGCTTTTTTGTGGGGGATGGTTTAGCTCATCATGCCTTTGACCAAGCGTTCCTGCTCGATCAACTCACGCTGGCGTGCATCGATACGTGATGACAGTGGAAAGTTGTTGCCGGCCCTTCGCTTGGCAAAGTCCAGTTGCTGGATGGCCTGCTGGAAGTCGCCCACCAGCGCAAAGTATTCGGCACGGGCCTGGTGCAGGCCGATGATGTTGCCGGACAAGCCACGTGTTTCGGCGACCTGATACCACACATCTGGATCGTCCGGGCGCGATTTGAGCAGCCCATCCAGCGCCTTTTCCGCATCGGCGGTGCGATTCTGCTTGAGCAGCAGGTCAACCCGAACCTGATTCAACGGGTAGTTGCTTGGGTACTGGGTCAACATCCTGTCGGTGCGTTGCTGGGCGTCGGGCAGGCGGTTGTTGATGATGTCCAGTTCGATCTGCGCCAGGTTGTAGGTGATGTCGTTGGGCGCCTTGGCCAGCAGCGGCGCCAGGTTCTCCCGGGCTTCCTTGAGTTGCGTGCCTTTGATCTGGGCGATGGCCAGGCCGTAGCGCGCCACGTCGTTTTTCGGGTTTTCGTCGAGTTGCGCTTGGAAGCGTTTGGCGGCGAGGCCAGGGGTGTCTTCGTATCTCAATTGCACGCGCGCACGTATCAATTGGTAGCGCAGGCTGTCTTCCTTGCCGCCTGGCTTAGCCTGTTCGGCCCGGTTACGGGTGTCGGCGATCCGAGACTCTGTCACAGGGTGGGTCAGCAGGAATTCCGGCGGTTTGGCATCGAAGCGGTACTGGCGCATCAAACGCTCGAACATGGTCGGCATGGAGCGCGGGTCGTAACCAGCTTTTTCGAGGTTGACGATGCCGATGCGGTCCGCCTCTTGTTCGTTTTGCCGGGAGAAACGGCGCTGCTCCTGGATCGCGGCGGCCTGGGTGCCGGCAATCGCGGCAATGCCAGCATCGCCTGCGCCCGCTGCCGCCGCAATGATGCCACCCAGCAGCGCAGCCATCATCGGCACTTGCATGCGCTGTTGGGCTTCAACGCCTCGTGCGAAGTGGCGCTGGGACAAGTGAGCCAATTCGTGGGCTAACACCGAGGCGTATTCCCCTTCGGTCTGGGCATTGAGGAACAGTCCACCGTTGACCCCGACAATTCCGCCTGGTGCGGCAAATGCGTTCAGTTGTGGGCTGTTGATCAGGATGAACTCCAGACGTCGGTCGTTGACCTGGCTGGTCTCCACCAGTTTGTAAACGCTGGTCTCGACATAATCCTTGAGTTGCGGGTCGTTGAGTTGCGACACCTGGCCCCGCAAGTACGCCAGCCAAGCGCGGCCCAGTTGGTACTCCTGCTGCGGCGAGACAATGGCAGAACTGGCGTCGCCCAGCGACGGCAGGTCATCGGCGAAGCCTGGGGAGGCCAGCAGGCAAGCCAGCGTCAGCAGGGTAGGGCGCAAAAAATTCATGCACAGGGCCTTTCGACAAAGAGCTTACTGTAGCCGGACACTGAGCTTCGGACCAGATATTCTAAGCACCCCGAACGCTTGACCCGGAGTAAACCCATGACCGACACCGTCGCCTTTGATGCTGAACTCGATGCGAGCGGGCTCAATTGCCCGTTGCCCTTGCTCAAGGCCAAGTTGGAGCTCAATCGATTAGCCAGCGGTGCGGTACTCAAAGTGATTGCCACCGATGCAGGCTCCCAGCGCGATTTCCGCACATTTGCCAAACTGGCCGGGCACACCCTGTTGCACGAAGAAGACGCTGCCGGTGTGTACCGTTACTGGTTGCGCAAGGCCTGAACCGTTTGTTCCCACAGCCCGAGGTTGATTGATGTTCAAAGTGTTACGTGACTGGGTTCAGCGCTACTTCTCCGATGAAGAAGCGGTGGTGCTGGCGGTCTTGTTGTTCCTCGCCTTTACGGCGGTATTGACCTTGGGTGGCATGCTGGCCCCGGTGCTAGCGGGCATGGTGTTGGCGTATCTGATGCAGGGATTGGTGACGACGTTGGAGCGCCTGCGCGTACCCGGCGGGGTAGCGGTTGGGTTGGTGTTCGCGTTGTTCATGGGCCTGCTGGTGGTGTTTATCGTGGTGGTGTTGCCATTGCTCTGGCATCAGCTGATCACGCTGTTCAACGAATTACCGGGGATGCTCGCCAAGTGGCAATCGCTGTTGCTCCTGTTGCCGGAGCGTTATCCCCATCTGGTATCGGACGAGCAGGTGCTGCAAGCCATCGAAGTGGCGCGCGGTGAAATTGGGAAATTCGGGCAATGGGCGTTGACGTTCTCCCTGTCCAGTCTGCCGTTGCTGGTCAACATCATGATCTACCTGGTACTGGTGCCGATCCTGGTGTTTTTCTTTCTCAAGGATCGCGTAATGATCGGTCGTTGGGTGCGTGGCTATCTGCCGCGGGAGCGGGCGTTGATTACCCGTGTGGCGCAGGAAATGAATCGACAGATCGCCAATTACATCCGTGGCAAGGTGATCGAGATCTTTATTTGTGGCGGTGTGACCTATATCGCCTTCATCGCTTTGGACCTCAACTATGCCGCGTTGCTGGCATTGCTGGTCGGCGTGTCGGTGGTGGTGCCGTATGTGGGCGCGGTGGTGGTGACTGTGCCGGTGACATTGATCGCACTGTTCCAGTGGGGCTGGAGTGATCAATTCATCTACCTGATGGCGGTGTACGGGATCATCCAGACCCTGGACGGCAACGTACTGGTGCCGCTGCTGTTTTCCGAAGCGGTCAACCTTCACCCGGTGGCGATTATCTGCGCGGTGCTGTTGTTTGGTGGGTTGTGGGGGTTCTGGGGAGTGTTCTTTGCGATACCCCTGGCCACGCTGTTCAAGGCCGTGCTGGATGCCTGGCCGCGACAGGAACCGGTGGTGGCGCCGCTGTTGTAGGGGCGAGCTAGCCCGCCCCGCAGCGTTTGTTCAGGCCTTGTTCAAGGCTTGGGCGGCGGCCAGGACGGCATCTACATGGCCTGGCACTTTGACGCCCCGCCATTCCTGGCGCAGCACGCCATCTTTGTCGATCAGGAAGGTGCTGCGATCCACACCCAGGTATTCCTTGCCATACAGCTTTTTCAGCTTGATCACATCAAACAGCTGGCAGACTGCCTCATCTTTGTCGCTGATCAGCTCAAAGGGGAACTGCTGCTTGGCCTTGAAGTTCTCGTGGGACTTCACGCTGTCGCGCGACACGCCGAATACTTCCGTATTGGCTGCCTGGAACGCCGCGTGCTGGTCACGAAAACCCTGGCCCTCGGTGGTGCAGCCTGGTGTGCTGTCCTTCGGATAGAAGTAGATCACCACTTGCTTGCCCTTGAGGGCGGCCAAGCTGAAGGTCTGGCCACTGGTGGCCTGGGCTTCGAAGTCGGCTACGGGTTGGTCGATGACTACCGCCATGGGTACTTCCTTACATTGGGTTCTGTGGGCGCCACGGTTCGATCAGGGCGTCGAGGTTCAACGCATCGGCGAAATCCAGGAACTGATCGCGCAGCCAGCTGATCTGCACTCCGGCCGGCAAAGTGACGGTAAAGGTGGCATTGAGCATGGTGCCGCCGGTCTGGGGCGCCTGGTAGGTGTCGCACGTCAGGTTTTCCAGCTCGACGTTATGGTCGATGAAGAACTGGCACAGCTCATTGACGATGTCCGAGCGGTAGGCCGAACTGACGTAGGCAACGTATGGCAGGGCCTGTGGGCGATTCTCCAGAGCGGCACTGCGTACCACATTAACGGTGAAATCATGCTTCTTGGCCAGGCCCGGCAGACCGGTCTCAAGGCGCGCCAGGGCGTCCCAGCTCCCGGAGATCTGCAGCACCAGGGCGCTGCACTCGCCATGGCGAGTCAGCCGAGAGGTTACGACGGCGCAGCGGTTTTCATGGCTGGCGCGGCACAGGACGTTGGTCAGCTCCATGGGGTTGGCGCCGAGGGCACTGATAACAAGGAATTGTTCGCGAACTGTGGGGGTGGACATGCAGCCTTCCTAAAGCGATGAGCGGTCGATACCGAGATGGCCGTATCGATCAAAGGATCAAGGGTAGCGAAAAGCGTCGCCAAGGGCTAGGAGGTGGCGTTTTCATTGCGTCGTTCAGCGGTTTTCACTGCTCCTCAAACCGTGCTCTGGCCCGATGATGGCGTTGATCGATGTTTAGTTGCGTCAGAACGCATCCTCACGCGGTACTTCGCTTGTGCAAGCATCTTGGCGCCAGTACCATTACGGCTCTCTTTTTCCGGCAGGAGCGGTTGCATGATTGCGGGCAGTATGGTGGCACTGGTCACACCCATGGATGCACAAGGTCATCTCGACTGGGACAGCCTGGGCAAACTGGTGGACTTCCACCTGCAAGAAGGCACCAACGCGATCGTTGCGGTCGGCACCACGGGTGAATCGGCCACGCTCGATGTGGAAGAACACATCCAGGTCATCGAGTTCGTGGTCAAGCGCGTTGCCGGTCGTATCGCGGTCATCGCCGGTACCGGTGCGAATTCGACGCGTGAGGCGATCGAACTGACCAAAAACGCCAAGAAAGCCGGTGCCGATGCCTGCTTGCTGGTGACCCCGTACTACAACAAACCAACCCAGGAAGGCCTTTACCAGCACTTCCGCACCATTGCCGAAGCCGTCGACATTCCGCAGATCCTCTATAACGTGCCGGGCCGTACCGCCTGCGACATGAAGGCCGAGACCGTGATCCGCCTGTCCACCGTGCCGAACATCATCGGCATCAAGGAAGCCACTGGTGACCTGCAGCGCGCCAAGGACATCCTGGCCGGCGTGAGCAGTGACTTCCTGCTGTATTCCGGTGACGACGCCACCGCTGTCGAGCTGATCCTGCTGGGTGGCAAAGGCAATATCTCTGTGACCGCCAACGTGGCCCCTCGCGCCATGAGCGACATGTGCGCCGCCGCACTCGCCGGCGATGCCGACAAAGCCCGAGCAATCCACCAGAAGCTGATGCCGCTCAACAAAGAACTGTTTATCGAATCCAACCCTATTCCCGTGAAATGGGCTCTGTACGAGATGGGCATGATGCCGGACGGTATCCGTCTGCCGCTCACCCGCCTCAGCGAAGCCTGTCACGAACCGCTGCGACAGGCCCTGCGCCAGTCCGGCGTCCTGGTTTAATTGAGGAAGCACTACGCATGAAGCGATTGGCCGGACTTTCCGCACTTGCCTTGATTATCTCCAGCACCAGTGGCTGCGGTTGGATCTGGGGCCCGGAAGGCTACTTCCGTGACCGCGGCAGCGATTACCTGGAAGCCCAAGCAACCAAACCGATGCAATTGCCGCCGGACGTCAATGTCGCTAAGCGCCTTGACCCGTTGTTGCCGATTCCACGCAATGTTGCCGATGACACCACCAAAGGCGAGTACGTGGTGCCACGTCCACAGCCGATCGCGGCCGTGGCTGATGCCAGCGACTACAGCCTGCAAAAAAGTGGCGACTCGCGTTGGATCGTGGCGCAGCGCCCACCTGCCGAAGTCTGGCCGGTGGCGGTGCAGTTCTTCCAGGACAATGGTTTCCGCATTGACGAACAGCGCCCGCAGACTGGTGAATTCACCACTGCCTGGCAGCAGGGCAGCGAGTTGTCCGCCAGTATGGCCAAGCGCCTGCAGGCCGGCGGTGTTGCCTCCGGCAGCGAAACGCGCGTCCGTGTGCGCATTGAGCCAGGCGTGCAGCGCAATACCAGTGAAGTCTATGTGGTGAGCGCCGAGCGTCCTGCCGGCAGCACAGCCAACGTCGACTTCACCAACCGCTCGGTCAACACCGGCGTCGACTCGGCATTGGTCGATGAAATGCTGGCCAGCATGAGCCGTATTTCCGAGAAGGGCGGTTCGGTTTCCCTGCTCGCTGCACGAGATTACGACACCCCGAGCCGCGTCAGCCTCACCGAGGACGGCAGCGGTAACGTGGTGCTGAACCTGGGTGAAGACCTGGATCGTGCCTGGGCCAGCGTAGGTCGTGCATTGGAGCAAGGTCCATGGCGTGTGGAAGACATCAACCGCAGCCTGGGTCTTTACTACATCAACGTGGCCGAGAAAGCCGAGCGTAAAGACGACGAGCCGGGTTTCTTCGGCAAACTGTTCGGCAGCAAGCCGACCAAGGAAGAAGTCGAGACCCGCGCCGAGCGTTATCAGGTGCGTTTGAGCAAGGTTGGCGACGCCGTTCAAGTCACGGTCGAGAAGAACATCAACACCGTAGCGCCGGCTGAAACAGCGCGCAAAGTGTTGGGTGTGATTCAGGACAACCTGGGCTGATCCGATGCGTTTTGCCGTTCTCGGCAGCGGTAGCCAAGGGAACGGCACGCTCGTCGCCCATGACGACACCTATGTGCTGGTTGATTGTGGTTTCTCGTTAAGAGAAACCGAGCGCCGCCTGCTGCGCCTGGGGGTTCACCCTGCGCAGCTAAGCGCGATTCTGGTGACCCACGAACATGCCGACCATGTGCATGGCGTGGGTTTGCTGTCTCGGCGCTACAATCTTCCGGTGTATCTGAGTCGCGGTACCTTGCGCGGGATGCGCAAACCCATTGAGCCTGCGGGTTTCCTGGCCGGTGGCGAGACCTTTCGGATCGGTGCCTTGAGCATTGATGTGGTCGCCGTAGCGCATGACGCTCAGGAGCCCACGCAGTATGTATTCAGTGATGGCGAGCGACGTTTCGGTGTGCTCACCGACCTGGGTTCTTACTGCGCCAAGGTGCTTGACGGTTACCGTAATCTCGATGCCTTGATGATCGAGTCCAACCACTGCCGTGACCTGCTGGCTCGTGGTCACTACCCCTACTTTCTCAAGCAGCGGGTGGGCGGCGAACTGGGGCATTTGAACAACCACCAGGCGGCGTACCTGGTGTATGAGTTGGGCTGGCAAGACCTGCAACACCTGGTCCTGGCCCACTTGAGCAGCAAGAACAACCTGCCGATGCTTGCCCGGCAATGTTTTGTCGACACCCTTGGGTGCGACTCGGACTGGCTGCAACTGGCCGATCAAGATTCAGGGCTCGACTGGCGACATATCGCCTAGCCCACCTCACTCAAAGCGGAGCCCATCATGGAAAAACGTGAAGAACTCTACCGCGGCAAAGCCAAGTCGGTGTACAAGACCGACGACGCCAACCGCCTGATCCTGCTGTTTCGCAACGACACCTCGGCGTTCGACGGCAAGCGCATCGAACAGCTCGATCGCAAGGGCATGGTGAACAACAAGTTCAACGCCTTCATCATGCAGAAGCTCGAAGCGGCCGGTATTCCGACCCAGTTCGACAAGCTGCTGAGCGATAACGAGTGTTTGGTCAAGAAACTGGACATGATCCCGGTCGAGTGCGTGGTGCGTAACTACGCCGCCGGCAGCCTGGTCAAGCGCCTGGGTGTGGAAGAGGGCATGAAGCTCAATCCGTACACCTTCGAGTTGTTCCTGAAGGACGATGCCAAAGGCGATCCCTTCATCAACGAATCCCACGTCGTGGCCTTCGGTTGGGGCACTGCTGAGCAACTGGCGCGCATGAAGGAGTTGTCCCTCAAGGTCAACGACGTGCTGAGCAAGCTGTTCGACGACGCTGGCCTGCTGCTGGTGGACTTCAAACTGGAATTCGGTGTGTTCCACGACGGTTCCATCGTCCTGGGCGACGAATTCAGCCCGGACGGCTGCCGCCTGTGGGACAAGGCCACTAAGAAGAAGATGGACAAAGACCGCTTCCGCCAGGGCCTCGGTGACGTGATCGAAGCCTACGAAGAAGTCGCCAACCGTCTTGGCGTACCGCTGTAATCGACGCAAGCATCTGATAGCACGGAAAAAAATCTCGTAAGAGCTTTGCTTCCATGAAACAGGCTGTTATGATGCGCGCCGTTGGAGAGATGCCAGAGTGGCCGAATGGGACGGATTCGAAATCCGTTGTACCTTCACCGGTACCTAGGGTTCGAATCCCTATCTCTCCGCCATTATTGAATAACCAAAAGCGCCTGAAAGGTTTAATCCTTTCAGGGGCTTTTGCGTTTCCGATGGCTTCATTTTAGAGGTGGGTTTTATCCAGTGCGAGCACCAGCGTCCTTCACTTAAACACTAGCCCCTCACTCCCCAAAGCCTGCGCCATTTGCGCAAACTGCGGCAGCCGCGCGACATATTCCGTTTCGAACGCCAAATACCTATCCTGCGCCGCCACGTAACGAATCTGCGGTTTAACCCGTGGGATGTCCTTGGAGGACAGTTTCAATACATCGTTGCTGCACTGGTTCCACAACCACGCCAAGGTGTGGGTGCCGAAGGTTTGCGTGTGATAACTCCAGACCCACCAATCACCGTGGCCACGGGCAACGTCCAACCGGCCGTGAAAGGTGCGCAGGGTGATGACTTGCTTGGGCTGAGTGACCAGCAGGCGCGTGTCCTGGCGCACTTCGCTGCCGAAGCCGTCCAGTACCGCCTGGGTGCTGGTGCCGGTGACGAAGTTAAAGCGCCATGCTAGCAGCACGCTTTCCTGGTAGCCGGGGTGTTCGGGGTTGGGGCGCGCGCCTTCGCTGAATAACAGCACCTCATCGCCTCCCAGGTAAGCGGTGGCTGCGCGCAATTGATAGGCTTCAGCCGGCATCGGTTTGGCGGCAATGGTGACCGGTTGTGTAAGGTATTGACTCCAAATCCAGCAGCACGGGCCGTTGTGCTGCATAAACAGCAAACGGTTGGGGCCGATGGGCAGGAGGGTCAGTTCATCGGGGTGTTCGAAAATGATCTCGCTGGTCTGCGCGGTGATGCGCCAGATCCGCGTCAATGCCTCGGGTTCGTAGAGGCGTTGACGCTCGAAGACTTGATCCTCGACCACCACGCAGGGATCTTCAAACGCCGGCCATTGCGTCTCGACGGGGCCGAAAACCTCAACGCTGTTGCCCTTGCGGATCTCGTACTGATAGCGATCATCCGAACGGTACGCGCCGCGCGTTACCTGACGTTTCCACAGGCTGCGTTGAACGTTGGCATCGATCAGTTGCAGATCGGCGCCGTCCACGCCGTCTTTGCGGAGTTCGAGCATGTCCTGCTCGGTAGGCGGCCAGGTGTTGTAATCGATCAGGAAGCATAACCAGCTATCGTCCTCCTGCTCAGTGATCGCGGCCCAGCCGTTGCGATAGTTGCCTTCGTGCACATACGTTGGGCCTGGGTATTCATGTACGTCCTGCAGCCACTGGAGCTTGCTGCGTTTGGGCTTGGCTGCGGGCGGTGTTTGCGCTTGGATGAGTGTCGGCTTGAAATGCAGGGCTGTCTTCTGTCCGCACCAATGTTGGGTAAACCGCTCGCGCTGATCGGCGGGGACAATCACCGGGCGGTAATCGTCGCCCCCCGCGTCAAGGTTCCACAGGTCGAAGCCTTCGCGCGCCAGTGCAGTGGCCAGCGCTTCGAAGCACACCTCGGGCATTTCATTGCAGAGTTCATCCAGCAGCGTTTCGAAGGCCGCACCGGAAAACACGCTGATGTGGGGGTAGACAGGTGGCAGCAGCGACAGCCATTCGCCGCCGGGGGTTTTCCAATCGATATGCACTAACGGGTTAAAACCAGCAGTCATCACATCAGCCTCCCCCTGGAATTTTGTACCTGTGCATCATAGAGCAAGAATGCAAGGCCACGCGGCCGAGGCTCAATACAGCCGCTCGCGCAACAGGGTGTTCGGGGTTGTGCTTCTGACCGGTTTGAGCACGGTGGTGCTGGCCTGGTTGTTGACGTGCAGTATGTTCGGTCCGCTGGGCCAGTCGATGCGCGCCGCGCAAGCGTCGCTCGGGGCGATCTGACCCAGACCGTGCAGGTCAGTGGCGACGATGAAGTGACCCGCTGGTTCGTGGGGCGTTTTTGCGCTAGTTCACGGTGACGTCCTTCACTATCTCGATATTGATCGCCTGCCACTCACCGCCCGGACCTCTGACCCGTTCGTAGGTCACGACCTGCCCAGGACGCAGTACCGGCTCACCGTCATAGCTGAAGAAAACCTCTTGCTCGCCGTAGGGTATCGTCTCGTTGCTGGTGGGAATTGCAGTCTGTGGAGTTTCAATGGGCATGGCCGTTCTCCTTTTTCAGTGCAATACGTGGCCGGTTGTGGCCGGTAAGCGTGTGGGGGTTATTTTTCGACTTGGACTTTGTCCGCCTGCATGCCTTTCTGTCCCTGCACAGCCTCGAAAGTGACCTTTTCCCCTTCGGTCAGCGTTTTGAAGCCGGTGCCCATAATCGCTCTGAAATGCACGAACAGGTCAGGCCCACTCTCGGGGCTAATAAAGCCGAAGCCCTTGGCTTCGTTGAACCATTTCACTGTGCCGTTTTGTCTGTCGCTCATTGCTCATATCCTCGAAGCCTTGGTGTCTACCGTCAGTCGAGTCGACCTGACGACGGTATCCATAATCAAAGTTCCGATGAGTCTGGGCGTCAACGCGCCACAAGACCGGCGGTACTGTCATTCTTGACAGGTTCACCGCCCTTGGAAATACGCCAGACTACGCAGTTATTGTCTGAAAAATCAGGTTGAGGACCCAGGTTTGGACGGTTCCAGCCCCTGGCGGATTTTTTCCAGCAATTGATCGATATGAAATGGCTTGGTGATCAGGTCCATGCGTTCGCCGAGAAAATCCTGTCGGTTTGCCGCGTTTTCGGCGTAACCGGTCATAAATAGGATCGGTAGCTCCTCGCGCATGCCCCGTGCGTGGTCCGCCAGCTCGCGACCGGTCATGTAGGGCAGACCGAAATCGGTAAGCAGCAGGTTGATTGTTGGATCGGCCCGCAGCATGACAATGGCCTCGTCGCCGTCCGCTGCCAGGCTGCAGCGGTAGCCCGCATCCATCAGGACTTCGGCCACGAAACCGCGCACAGACGGCATGTCTTCGACCACTAGGATATGTTCGCCGTGACCCATGCCTGGCAATGCTTCTACCTTGATGGCCTGGGCCGCAGGACCGTCGGCAGCGGGCAGCATGATGGTCACTTCGGTGCCCTGGCGGGTCACGCTGCGGATCTGTGCGTCGCCGCCGGACTGGCGCGCGAAACCGTAGATGGTCGAAAGACCCAAGCCGGTACCCTGGCCCACCGGTTTGGTGGTGAAGAACGGGTCGAACACCTTGTCGATGACGCTGGGTTCGATGCCCACACCGTTGTCGCGTACCGACAGGGCAATGTACGGGCCGTTTTCCAGCTTGGGGTTACCGGTGGAATACGCCGGGTAGGTGGTGACCCAGATGATCCCGCCTTGTGGCAGGGCATCCCGGGCGTTGATCACCAGGTTGAGCACAGCGCTTTCCAGTTGAATCGGGTCCACCATCGCCACAGCCGGGTTGTTGGTCAGCTCCAGATTCAGCGCGATGTGCTCGCCGATGGTGCGCATCAGCAACTCTTCCAGGGAACGGATATGCGCGTTGATATCGGTAGGGCGCGTATCCAGAGGCTGCTGGCGCGCGAATGCGAGCAGGCGGTTGGTCAGGCCGGCGGCGCTCAGGGCGGAGTTCAGCGCGGCGTCGGCATAGCCCAGTACTTTTTCGGTGCGCTGGCTCTGGATGCGTTTTTTGATCAGTTCCAGGCTGGTGATGATGCCGGTCAGCAGGTTGTTGAAGTCGTGGGCGATACCGCCAGTGAGCTTGCCCAACGCATCCATCTTCTGCGCCTGCAGCAATTGGGCTTCGGTGCGCGCCAGTTGGCTCGCAGCGTTGGCCAATTCGGCCTGTTGATGCCGCTCGCGATGGCGATGCTCGGTCACGTCTTCAACAAACACCAGGCTCAGGCCGGCGCGGCGGTACGGTGAAATCTGCCACTCGGTCTCGCGCAACTGGTCGTCGACCTTCATCAGCAAGGTGCCTTTCCAGCGTTCACCAGCGGCCAGGCGCAGGCACAGCTCCTGGATCACGGCCAATTGATCGGCGGCGAAGCATTCCAGCAGAGCGTCCGGGTTGAGGTTGTCGTGAATCAGTTGAGCGAAGGCGTGGTTGCACTCGTGGACTTTGAGCTGCGCGTCCATCACTGCGATGGGCGCACTGATGTTGAAGAAAATCTCACGAAAGCGTGCCTCGCTCTCGCGCAAGGCGTACTCGGTGTCGCGGACCCGCAATAAGGTGCGCAGGGTGGCCAGCAGTACTTCAGGGTCCACCGGGTGGATCAGGTATGCGTCGGCGCCGGCGTCCAGGCCGGTGATGATATCGCCGGTCTCGATCGAGGCCGCCGACACATGCACCACCGGCAGCAACGCGGTGGCGGGGTCAGCGCGCAGGCCGCGCACGATATCGAAGCCACTCATGTCCGGCAGGTTGACGTCCAGGATCAGCGCATCGATGGTACGGCTGGCGATCAGGTCCAGGCCGTCCTGACCGGTGCCGGCCTCCAGCACTTGGTAGTGATGGTTCTCCAGGCGCCGGCGCAGGGCGTAACGCGTGGCGGCGTTGTCGTCGACGATCAGCAGTTGGATGTCACGTTTCATCGACGGTCTCGTTGGCGATGGAAAGGGGAATGACCACAAAGAACAACGAACCCACGCCGGGCGTGCTTTCTACCCCAACCCGGCCGCCCAGCAGCTCGGCGAAGCGCTTGCACAGCGACAGCCCCAGCCCGGTGCCCCGCAGGCGCTTTTGCAGCGGCGAGTCGATCTGCGAGAAATCCTCGAACAGGTTGCTGTGCAGTTCGATGGGGATGCCAAGGCCGGTGTCCTGCACCGCGAAGCGGATCTCCCGCTCGTTCTCCATGCGCGCCGACACCCGCACCTCGCCCTGCAGCGTGAACTTCAGCGCGTTGGAGATAAAGTTGCGCAGGATCTGCGCGAGCTTTTTGTCATCGGTATAAAGCTTGGGCAAGCCGGCGGGCTCTTCGAAGATCAGGTCCACCGACGACGCATCCACAATCGGTCGGAACATGCCGCGCAGGGCCGAGAACAGGTCGAACATATCGAACCAGGCCGGGGAGATGCTGATGCGCCCGGCCTCGATCTTGGCCAGGTCCAGCAGATCGTCGACCATCTCGCGCAGTTCTCGCGCCGAGCTGCGGATAAAGCCCACCTGGGTGTGTTGCTCGGGGCTGAGTGGGCCGTCGAGTTCATCGTCCAGCAGGCTGGTGATACTCAGGATCGAGCCCAATGGCGTGCGGAACTCGTGGCTCATATACGACAGGAAGCGGCTCTTGAGGTCCGAGGCCTGGCGCAGTTGATCGGCTTGGGTATCCAGCTCGGCATACAGCGCCAGCACGCCTTGGTTGGTCTCGTCCAATTCGGCGCGCAGCGCATCGGCCTCTTGACGCAAGCGCTGGACTTCTGCGGCGAGCGAGGCAGTGGTATCAGCCATCGATGGCCTCCAGGGCAATCACGAAAACGGTGACGTCATCCCGGCCGCGACAGAAGTCACGGTGCAGGATGGCGGCGATCAAAGCCGGGTGGCGGTGCGTCAGCCCGGGATAGTCGGCCAGGTTCCAGCGTGACTGCAGGCCGTCGCTGAACAGGATCAGCAACTGGCCGCTGACCTCAGCGTAGTCGAATGGCTGCGCCTTGCGAAACTGCACGCCGACGATGCCTGGATGAGACGCCAGACCGCGGGACTTGCCAGGGCCGATCAGGCTGGCGCCGATATTGCCCACGCCGGTAAAGCGCAGGCTGCCGGTCGCCGCGTTGTATTGCGCCACGGCCACGGCACCGCCACGGGTACCGCTCATGCCGGCGTGCATATCTGCCATCAGCAGCGTCGCTTCGTCAAAGGCGCCCCGTGCGAACACCTGTTCGCCGTCCCGCGCGGCGCGTTCGGCTTCGCTGCCATGGCCCAGCCCATCGGCCACCATCACACTGAAGCGGCCGGGTTCGATTGCCAGGTGCCAGGCATCGCCGCAGGCCGGGTCGTCATGCAGGGAGTGTTGGCTGACCCCGTAACGTATGTCCTTGGCCGTTGAGGCTCTCGGATACAGGCGCGCCAGCATCGCCGTACCGCGTGGGTCGGCGTACACATCGAACACTTGGGCCACCCGTGAAATGGCGCCCATGCCGATGCCCTGGGTGCCGCCGGTGGAAAACCCGTCCACCAGGCAGCTGTCCAGGTCAAAGCCCTGGCCGCGATCCACGGCGATCATCTCCACACCGCCGTTGCCGGTGGCGCGCAGGTGCAATTGGCCGTGGGCGGCATGCTTGAGGATATTGCTGCTCAGTTCGGTGGCCACCAGGGCCACGCGACCGGCGTCGGTTTCGTCGAAGCCCAAGTGTTCGGCGAGTTTCTGTGCGGTACGTCGGGCGTGACCAATCTGGCTCACATCCTCGATCAACAACACCTGCGTGAGGGCGCTGGGAATATTCAGGACCATCGAGTGATCGTCACGCGGGTGCCCTGGCCGGGTGCGGTATCCAGTTCGAATTCGTCCACCAGGCGCTTGGCGCCGGTCAGCCCCAGGCCGAGCCCGCCGCCGGAGGTCCAGCCGTCGGTCATCGCCAGTTTGATATCGGGAATGCCCGGGCCTTCGTCGCGAAACGTCAGACGAACGCCGGAGCGCAGGTCTTTCTCGACTATTTCCCAATCCATATACCCGCCGCCGCCGTAGACCACCGTGTTACGCGCCAGCTCACTGACGGCCGTGACCAATTTGGTCAGGTCGATCAGGCGCATGCCGCAATCCTGGGCCAGTTTGCGGACCAGTTGTCGAGCCAGCACAACGTCCTGTTCGATCAGCACGGGATGAGTGCCATTGCTGGCCAGGGTCATGAGTTTTCTACCCGCTCGCGCAACAGCTTCATGCCGCGTTCGACATTGAGTGCGGTGGCGACTCCAGGCAAGGTCATGCCCAGCTCCACCAGGGTAATGGCCACTGCCGGCTGCATACCCACCAGCACGGTCTGTGCATCCATGATCCGCGAGAGCCCGGAGATGGTGCCGATCATGCGGCCGATAAAGGAGTCGACCATGTCCAGCGCCGAGATATCGATCAATACCCCACGCGCCGAGGTGCGGTTGATGCGTTCGGACAGGTCGTCCTGCAGCGTCAACGCGAGCTGGTCGTGCATATCCACCTGGATGGTCACGAGCAGAAACTCGCCCATCTGCAAAATCGGGATGCGTTCCATGGTCAGACGGCCTTGGTCACGGTCACGCCCAGACGCTTGAGGGACAGGGCCAGGGCGTCGGCGAGATTGGCCTTGGTGACGACGCCTTGCAGGTCAAGGCCCAGGTGAACGATGGTCTGGGCGATCTGCGGGCGCACGCCGCTGATGATGCAATCGGCGCCCATCAGGCGAATGGCGGTCACGGTCTTGAGCAGGTGCTGGGCCACCAGGGTATCGACGGTTGGCACGCCGGTGATGTCGATGATCGCAATTTCCGCGCCGGTGTCGACGATGCGTTGCAGCAGCGATTCCATCACCACCTGGGTGCGCTGGGAATCCAGGGTGCCGATCATCGGCAGGGCCAGCACGCCGTCCCACAACTTGACCACCGGCGTGGACAGTTCCAGCAGTTCTTCCTGCTGGCGTTTGATCACCAGCTCGCGGGACTTCTGGAAGGTACGGATGGTGTGCATGCCCAAGGCGTCCAGCAGCTCGGAGATTTCCCATAGCTGTTCGGCCAGTTGCGCTGGCTGCTCGGCATATTCGCGTTGCAGCAGGGCGAAGAGCGGGCCTTTGAGGGCGAAGATGAAACTGGCGGTTTGTTGCGAGTCCTGGCCGACCAGTGCGCGGCTGTGGGACAGCTTTTCCAGGAGTACGCGGGTTTCGGCCCAGTTCTCCTGGTTAACGTTCTGCGAACCGCCTTGTTCCAGGGCTGCAATCAGTGTGTTCAGGAAGTCGTTGGCCTGTTGTTTCAGGTCGGCTTCCTTGACGTTGCGGGTGGCACCCGAGGCTTCGAGGCTTTCGATCCATGTGGTCAACAAGCTGAGTTTGTTGCTTTGCAGCGCCTGAACGGTAGTCGCGTGAAGTGTCGCCATGGGAAAGCTCCTGGATGCCTGTTATATGCTGCGCGCAATCTATACCAAAATGTGTGGTTTGAAACGGTTTACGCTAATTATTCCGGGGGATGTCTACAAAGTGCGTCGCGCCACGTTCATGGCCCTCGGGTACTATAGATCGCCCCCCCTAGTCGGCCAGTGTTTCCCGTGATTATCAATTTCGATCTCAATGACCTTCAGGCCTTTCGTGCCGTGGTGGACAAAGGCAGTTTCCGCGGCGCTGCCGAGGCGATCCGCATCTCGCAACCGGCCTTGAGCCGCCGCATCGAAAAGCTCGAATCGGCGCTGGACGTGAAGCTGTTCGAGCGCACTACCCGGCGCGTCAGTCTGACCATGGTGGGACGCGCTTTTCTCCCGCAGGTCGAACGCATGCTCGACGACCTGGACCTCGCCCTGATGGGTATCAGCAACGTGGCATCGACGCGCATGGGCAACGTCACCATCGCCTGCGTGCCTTCTACCGCGTACTACTTCATGCCTCACGTGATCTCCGAATTCCACAAGCTCTACCCGAAGATTCGTCTGCGGGTGCTCGACGCCAGTGCCGGCGAGGTGTGCAGTGCGGTGGAAAGCGGCGAGGCGGATTTCGGCGTGAGTTTCAGCGGCAGCCTGGCCGATGAGGTGGAGTTCGAACTGTTGTTGCAAGAGCGCTACGTGTTGGCGTGCCGGCGTGACCATCCGCTGGCCGGACGCGCCAGCGTGACGTGGGCCGAAGCCTATGAGCACGACTACATCAGCGTTGACAAGACCTCGGGCAATCGTTTTCTGCTCGACCAGGCCTTGCGTGGCGTGCGCGTTAAGAAGCTGAGTATTTGCGAGACCCACCACGTGACCACCATGATCGGGCTGGTAGAAGCGGGGCTGGGGGTGGCGATGGTGCCGTCGATTGCGATGCCAGCGTGCGAGCACCCGATTCTGGTGAGCGTGCCGCTGGTGGAGCCGCAGGTGATGCGCAATGTGGGCTTGATCAAGCGCCGCGGGCGGACTTTGCCGCCAGCGGCGCTGGAGTTGGAGCGCTTGGTGCGCGAGATGCCGTTTCGGTCAGTGTGACACTGAGTCCAGGCCGGTGGCCCGCACCGCCGGTTGCACCTCGGGAGAGGCAAGGAACTGCAGCAGCGCCTTGGCCTGCTCAGGGTGCTCGGCGTTCACCGGAATGCCCGCGGCGAAGCGCGTCACCGATTGCACGTCTTCAGGGATCTTGCCCACAAAGGTCACGCCCGGTACCGGCAACAGTTCCGCCACCTGCTGCAAGCCCACATCGTAATCACCCTTGGCTACCTGCTCGGCCACCGGCAGGCGTTCGATCATGGTGCCCTTGGCCGGCATACCGAGTTTCTTGAACAACTCTTTTTCCACATACACGCCGCTGGCACTGTCGAAATACGCCACGGACTTGGCGTTGCTGAGCACCGCCTTTAGCTCGGCGTCGGTGCCGATCGCCGGTTTTGGCTGCCCTTGCTTGACCACCAGGCCAATGCGCGAGTCGGCCAGTTCCACCCGTGAGGCGGGGTCCACCTTACCTTGCTTGATCAACTCATCCAGGGCATAGCCGACCATGATCACCACGTCGGCATGCTCGCCGCGGGCCAGGCGGTTGGGAATCGCTTCCGGCGCCTTGCCCATGGATGGGCCGAGAATAGTGTCGAGGGTGTCGCCGCTACGCTGGGCATATTGCGGGCCCAGCACTTTATAAGCTGCGGTGAAGCCGCCGGACGTCATCACCTTGAGCTGTTCGGCCTGGGCCGTTAGTGCCAGGGCGCCGAGGGCGAGGGCGGTCAGGGTTTTGAACATTGATTTCATCACACGGCCCCCTGCATCACTTGACCACGGGCGTTGGCGCGGCGGTACAGCGCCAGGGTCGAGCACAGTGCACACAGCGCGGCGAACATCATCCAATAGGCCGGCGAGGCTTTGTCTTCGGTGATGTGAATAAACCAGGTGGAAATAGCCGGGGTGAAGCCGCCGAAGATCGCGGTCGCCAGGCTGTAGGCCAGAGAGAAACCCGCCACGCGCACTTCCACCGGCATGATTTCGGTCAGCGCCGGGATCATGGCGCCGTTGTACATGCCGTACAGGAAGGAGAACCACAGCAGGGTTTCCAGCATATGCGCAAAGCTCGGCGCGTTGACCACGTAGGACAACGCCGGATAGGCCGTGAGCACGGTCAGCGCAGTCATGGCGATCAGCACCGGTTTACGACCGAAACGGTCACTGAGAGTGCCGCCGATGGGCAGCCAGACGAAGTTGGAAATGGCCACCAGCAAGGTCACCAGCAGTGCGTCGGAAGTGCTCAGTTGCAGCACGGTCTTGCCGAAGGTCGGCGCGTACACGGTGATCAGATAGAACGCGGTGGTGGTCATGGCCACCATCAGCATGCCGCCGATGACCACGGTCCAGTTCTTTACCAGGGTTGCCAGCACTTCGCGCATGGTCGGGCGATGCTTGCGGTTGGCGAATTCTTCGGTTTCCTGCAAGTTGCGACGCAGTACAAAGATAAACGGGATGATGACGCAACCCACCGCAAACGGAATGCGCCAGCCCCAGTCGGCCACCACCGACGGTTCCATCCACACGTTCAAGCCATAACCCAGCGCGGCGGCGACCACGATGGAGATCTGCTGGCTGCCCGATTGCCAGCTGGTATAGAAACCTTTGCGGCCCGGCGTGGCCATCTCGGCCAGGTACACCGACACACCGCCCAGTTCCGCGCCGGCCGAGAAGCCTTGCAGCAGGCGACCGAGCAGCACCAGCAGCGGCGCCCACAGGCCAATGCTGTGATAGCCCGGCACCAGCACGATCAACAGCGTACCGCTGGCCATGATCGATAGCGTCACGATCAGGCCTTTGCGGCGACCCACGTCATCGATATAGGCACCCAAAACGATTGCACCCAGAGGCCGCATCAGGAAGCCTGCGCCGAACACGGCGAAGGTCATCATTAATGACGCAAACTCATTAGCGGCGGGGAAGAACGCGGCAGCAATGTAAGTGGCATAGAAGCCGAACAGAAAGAAGTCGAACTGTTCGAGGAAGTTACCCGAAGTAACGCGCAATACCGCGCCCACTTTGGAGCGGGCAGAGTCAGGCCGGGTTGAGCTAGTCATGGTGTTGTGTCTCCAGCGTTCTTTTTAAAGTGCTTGTTTCGCTTAAGACTTGGGATAGTGGCTGACACATTTAGAAATGATAAGTGAAAATTTTGGATTTATTGATGCGTCATAGCTATCAATCAAGAAGGCGGCCAAACCCTTTGTCCTGTTCTATGCTTGTAGCTGTGTCCAATTCTTGGGAGGGGAGGTGACAATGGGCAATGAACCGAAGCACCACGATGAACCGGAGCAGGAGCAGCCCCGGCAGCGCCACGAGGAGGAAAAACCGCAGACCTGGAAACATCCCGACGATGGCACGGAGCTGTCCGAGCGAGATCAGGAAATACCGCTCAAACCCTGATGACCCGGCCTGACCAGCACCGGCGGGTACCGACCTGCCGGTGTGTTTGGCGGCAATGCGCATAGACGCCCGCCGCGGCGCTTTCTACACTGCGGCTCGTCTAGGGCAAAGGGCAGGCGCGATGAATCGCAATGAATTACGCAAGGCCGACATCAATCTGATGGTGGTTTTCGAAGCACTGATGCTTGAGCGCAACGTCACGCGCGTGGCGGAGAAGCTGTTTCTGGGCCAACCCACCATCAGTTCGGCGCTCAACCGTTTGCGTACGCTGTTTAACGACCCGTTGTTTATTCGCGTTGGCCATCGCATGGAGCCAACTGCGCGGGCCGAGGAAATCATTCAGCACCTGTCACCGGCCCTGGATTCATTGTCGTCGGCCTTGAGCCTGACCCACGATTTCGACCCGTCCATCAGCACCATGACGTTTCGCATCGGCCTGTCCGACGATGTGGAATTCGGCCTGTTGCCGCCGCTGCTGCGCGCCTTGCGCCAGGAAGCGCCGAAGGTGGTGTTTGTGGTGCAGCATGTCGACTACTGGCGCATTCCCGATCTGTTGGCATCCGGCGACATTACCGTCGGCATCACCCAGACCCGTGGCCTGCCGGCCAATGCCAAGCGCAAATTGTTGCGTCATATCCGTCCGCGCCTGTTGCGCGCCGACGCCTCGGACACGCCGCTGACCCTCGATGAATATTGCGCACGGCCTCATGTGCTGGTGTCCCACACCGCCAACGTGTCGGGGTTCGCCGATGAGTGGCTGGCGGAAATCGGCCGCAAGCGTCAGGTGGTGCTGTCGGTGCCGCAGTACAGCGCCTTGCCAGCGCTGCTGGCCGGCACTGACTTGATCGCCAGCCTGCCGGACTACGCCGCCGAGGCCATGGCCGTGTCAGGCAATCTGTTCTGCGAGCCATTCCCGTTCGAAACGCCGACCTTGGATCTGTCGATGGTCTGGCTCAGCCATGTGGACACCGACCCGGCCGAGCGTTGGGTGCGTTCGCGATTGGAAGCGTTTATGGGGGATCGCGGGCCGGTGAACCCAGCCTGATGGTTTTATCCGTGTTATATCTACGCGTCTTCCTACAAATAACTCGGAGCGATCAATGCCGCACCTGCACCTGGAATACACCGCGAACCTCACCGACCTGGCCGTCGAGAAAACCCTGTTGCGGCTCAATAACGTGCTGATGGCGTCCGGGCAGTTCGGCTCCGAGTTCGATATCAAAAGCCGCGCGTTCAAGGTCGAGAGTTTCCAGGTTGGCACCTCGCTGAGCCCGCGGGCTTTTATCGCGGTAAAACTGTCCTTGCTCAGCGGGCGCTCGCCTCAGGTTAAAAAGCAGTTGTCGGAGAGCCTGTTGGCGGCCTTGCAGGACGTGGGCGAGTGGCCAGCGGATATGCAGGTACAACTCAGCGTGCAGTTGGTCGATATGGATCGCGAGTCCTACAGCAAAGTCGCCATCGGCTGATCACTGCCCCTAAGGTACGCGGGCGTCAGAGCAAGCCTTGCTCGGCGCAGACCTTCACCAGTTGTTCCCGGAACCAGGCATTGGCGCGGTCTTGCCCGCTGCTTTCATGCCACTGCATATCCAAAGTGAACCCCGGCAAGCCGTTGGGGGCTTCGCAGTGGCCGAAGGTGGTGGCCGGTGCCAGCAGTTTTTGCACGCGGCGGGGCAGGGTGACGACGTAGTCGGTGCCGCTGATCATCTTCAAGGCCGCGCTGTAGCTGTTGGCCCGCGCCACCACCTGGCGTTTGTGCGCCTGGCGCCCGAGCCAGCCGTCGATCATGTTGGTGTCGGATGTCCAGGGTGTCGGAAAAACATGGCGGCGTTCGACGAAGGATTGCAGGCTGAACGCCGGTTCCCGTGGCGCGGCGCGTTTGTCGAACACACAGACCAGGTCATCCTCCAGCAGCATTTGGGTCTTGAAGTCTTTATGGGCGCGGTGGAAATGCGGGCCGAAACAGATCACCAGGTCCAAGCGGCCTTCGCGCAGGTCGTCGGCGGGGATATCGGTCTCCAGCTTGCGCACATTAACGATCACCGGCAGGTCGGCGCGATCGAATTGCTTGAGCAGGCGCGGCAGGATCAGCTGTTCGAAGTATTCCGGGGCGCACACATTGAAGGTCACCGCCTGCTGCTTGGGGTCGAAAGCCTGGCCACCGGCGTGGCACAGGTTGATGCTTTCGAGGATCTTCTGCACATGCTCGTACATGGTGGTGGCCTTGTACGTCGGCCGCATGCCCGCACGGGTGTTGATAAACAGCTCGTCCTCGAAACTGGTGCGCAGTTTCTTGAGGCTGTAGCTCACCGTGGACTGGCTGACAAACAGCGTTTCTGACACCTCGGTAACGCTGCTCTGGTCATAGACGGCGATAAACACCATCAAGTCCTGCATATCGAGTTTTCTGAGCAAGTTACTGTTTAACATCGGTTTCGTCCGTAAATCCCATGTACCGAATTCAGTACAAGACAGCGCAAAAGATTAACGGAACGGTCGTACCAATAGAAAGCTCTGTAGGGTGTTTCTATGTTTGTGGTGGGACATAAACTGTTGGCAATACGACCTCAGCGGAAATGGCGTGCGTAATACTTCGGGTCGAAGCGCGTGACCATCAGCAGCATCACCACGATCACTCCGGTCAGTGCCCACCAAGCCCATTCGAAGCTGCCCAATCGGTCGCGAATCACCCCGGCGATTAGCGGCGACACACCGGCGATCAGGTAGCCGATGCCCTGCACAAAGGCGGTGAGGCCGCCGGCGCGGCGCGGGTTGTCCAGGTGATCGAGGGACAGGATCAGGCTCATCGGGAACAACCCGCCGATGCCCAGGCCGAGCAGGCATGGCCACAGCAGGCTCACGTGTTGCGGTGCCAGAATCAGGCCGCAGAAACCGAGGATGATCAGCACCAGCAACGTCGCCACCACGCTGCGTTTATCCTGGCGACGGTTGGCAATGGCCGGCGTGATCAGCCCCGACACCACTTCCATTGCCGTGAGAAAGCCCAGCACCAGGCCGGCGTTCTGTTCGCTCCAGCCTTGTTCCACGTAGTACGGCGCCAGCCAGGCGAGTACACAGGTGTAGGACGCGGTTCCGAGGCCGAAAAAGATCGCCAGCAACCAGGCGCGTGCGTTGCCGAAAAAGCGTTCCTGCGTGTCGGAACCGGTCTGGGGCACTGGCGGCAGCGTCGAGCGCTGGGCGTACCAGAACACCAGCGCCAACACGGCAAGCATCGCCCAGATGGCCAGGCCGATGCGCCAACTGCCGGTCTGCACCTGCACGAACGGCGCGAATGAAGCGGCCAGCGCGGCGCCGCCCATGATCGCCGTGACGTACAGCCCCATGAACAGCGAGACGTTCTGGTTGAAGCGGGTCTTGATCAGCGCCGGCATCACCGCCTGGATCAGCGCAATCCCCACCCCGGCGGCGATGGCGCTGACGATCAGCTCCAGCGCCGAGTCCAGCCACAACCGCGACAACGTCGCTACGCCGATCACCCCCAGGGACAACACGATGCTGCGGTGCTCACCCACCCGCTTGGCCAGGCCCATGCCGAAAAACATCGCCAGCCCCATGGCCATCACCGGCAGCATGGTCAACAACGCCGCGCTGCTGAAACTCAATGGCACATCGCCGCGAATCGACGACAACAACGGCCCGACCGCCGCCATCGAAGGGCGCAGGTTAAGGGCGACCAGCACAACACTAAGCATCAGCCAGACGGCGGTAGTGGGTTTTGCGTGAACGTTTTCCATGGGCAAGCCTTGAGTGAACAAGCGCAGATCAGGCCATGGCGGATGCCGGCGGAGCAAATGAGAAAGTCGCAAAGGCTATTGAAAAATTGCGCTGGGGTTAATGGGCTTGGTCCTTTGCTTGCCCCCTCGGCTCACATCGCCTTCATCCACAGCCCCTGATCGATTTCAATCAACGTTGGCCCTTGCCGTTGCACGGCGCTGTGCAAGGCATTGCTTAGCTGCTCAACGTCGTGTGCGCTGTCAGTGGCACTGCCAAGGGCCTTGGCCACGCCGATAAAGTCCGGGGTGTAGATATCCACGCCCACCGGTTCGATGGCGCGGTTGAGCATGTAGCGCTTGATCTCTTCATAGCCCTGGTTGTTCCACAGCAGCACGATGATCGGCGTGCGGGCTTCCACGGCACTGGCCAGTTCCGGAAGGGTGAATTGCAGACCGCCGTCGCCGATCAGGCACACCACCGGCCGGCCATCGCCGCGTCCGAGCCAGGCGCCGATGGCGGCGGGCAGGGCATAGCCCAGGGTGCCGTAACCGGTGGAGGCGTTGAACCAGCGACGCGGATGGTCGAGGTTCAGGGTCAGGTTGCCGCTGTACACCGGTTGGGTGGAATCGCCTACCAGCACGGCATCGGGCAAGGTCGCCAATACCGTGTTGAGGAACAGGGTCTGCGCGCGGGTGGCGGCGTCCCAGGTCGGCGCCAAGTCCGCCCACAACCGTGCGACGCGGTGCTGCCCCCAGTGTGGATCGCGCGCAGGCAGCGGCGTGTGGTTCAGTTCGGCCAGCAAGGCCTCGGCGGCGATCCGCGCATCGGCCACCAACGCCACGGCGGGCCGATAGTTGCGCACGGTCTGGTCCGGGTCGATATCGATGCGCAGCAAGGTGCCAGGAATCTCGAAGCCGCCGGCGAAGGTCGTGTCGTAGTCGGTTTCCGCCAGCTCGGTGCCGATGGCCAGCACTACGTCGGCTTCGGCCACCAGGGCGCGGGTGGCGGGCAAGGTTTGGGTCGAGCCGATTAGCAGCGGGTGCGCGGCGGGCAGCAGGCCCTTTGCGTTGATGGTCAGCGCGACCGGCGCGCCGAGGGTGTCGGCCAGTGTGGTCAGTGCCGCGGCGGCTTCAATGGCACCGCCGCCGGCCAGGATCAACGGACGCTTGGCTGTGGCGAGCAAGCGACCCATCTGCACGACGGACGCCGGTGCGGCACCGGCGCGGGCCACGCTGACGGGCGCGCAGTCCAGCAGCGCATCGGCGTTTTCCACCAGTACATCCAGGGGGATTTCAATATGCACTGGTCGCGGCCGCCCGGCCTGGAACAACGCAAACGCCCGCGCCAGCACACTTGGCAGTTCCGCCGCCGACATCACGGTGTGGGAGAACGCCGCCACCCCAGCCACCAGCGCACTCTGGTTCGGCAACTCATGCAACTTACCGCGCCCGCCGCCCAACTGACTGCGCGACTGCACGCTGGAAATCACCAGCATCGGGATCGAGTCGGCATAGGCTTGGCCCATGGCCGTGGTGATATTGGTCATGCCAGGGCCGGTGATGATGAAACACACGCCGGGCTTACCACGGGTGCGCGCGTAACCGTCGGCCATAAAACCGGCACCCTGTTCGTGGCGCGGGGTGATATGGCGGATGCCGGAGCGGGCCAGGCCGCGATACAGCTCCACGGTGTGCACGCCGGGGATGCCGAACACATGGTCCACACCATAGCCTTCCAAAAGGTTGACCAACACTTCGCCGCAGGTCGCCATACAGGTCGCTCTTATGAATGAGAGAAGGCGGTATTGGAACGGTTGGCCCATGGCGCCCACAATCGATAAAACGTCATACTTGCCATGTCCCCACGTCATGGCTCATCGCATGAAACGCCTTCCGCCGCTGCCTGCGCTGCACACCTTTTGGGTCACGGCCCACTGCTGCAACTTCACCCGCGCCGCCGAACATCTGCATATCACCCAGGGCGCGGTGAGCCGGCAGATCGCCGGGCTGGAGCGCCACTTGGGCTACCCATTGTTTCTGCGCCAGGCGCGAGGCTTGAGCCTCACGGAACAGGGCCGCGCGTGGCAGCACTGCGCGCAGCAGGTGTTTGGCCTGATCGGCGACGCGGTGGAGCACATCGGTCGGCGCCAGCAAACCCTGCAACTCAAGGCCTCCACCTGTGTGATGCGCTGGCTGCTGCCGCGCCTGATGCAATGGCAACGGGAACGCCCGGATGTGCCGGTAGAACTCACTACCACGGTGGCCAACACCGTGGACTTTCGTCGCGAGCCTTTCGATGCAGCAGTGATTTACGCGCCCATCGCCGAGCAGCCCGCCGAGGCCCGGCATTTATTCGATGAACGACTCACCCCGGTCTGCGCCCCGGCCTTGCTCGCGACGCTGCGCACACCGGCGGATCTGCAACACCAGGTGCTGCTACATCCCACGCGAGACGAGCGGGATTGGACGCTCTGGCTGAAGGCGGCGGATGTGCGCTTGAGCAGGGTCAGCCAAGGTCATCATTTCGAAACCCTGGACCTGGCGATGACGGTGGCGTCCCAAGGCTCTGGCGTGGCGATCGGTGACTGCGCGCTGATTGGCGAGGATGTGAAGGCAGGGCGGCTGGCCATGCCATTTGAACGGCGGGTGCCGACGGGGATGGGATATTACCTGGTGTCTGCGCCGGGTACGCAGCCACTGCCGGAGCTTGAGGCATTGATGAATTGGCTGCAGAGCCAGGCCCACTCTTCAGATCAGGGGTGGGGCAGCGGTACTTGAACTGACCGATCGATCGCCATCGGGGGCAAGCCCCCTCCCACAGTTTTGATCTGGTTTCCTCAGTCCATGTGGGAGGGGGCTTGCCCCCGATAGCGATGGATCAGTCACTCCATCAATCAGTAACCGACCGTAAAACGCTGGCGCGGGTGCTGATGCTTTTCCACTTCATCGATCATCGCGATAGCGTAGTCGGCAAAGCTGATCCAGCTGCGGCCTTCGGCGCTTACCAGCAAATGGTCCTGACCCAGGCGGAACGTGCCGGTGCGCTCGGTCTCGACAAATTCCGCCGACGGCGACAGGAAGGTCCAGTCCAGTTCCCGTTCCTGGCGCAGGGCCTCCAGGAACTCGGCGCCGGCGCTGGCTTCGGCTTTGTATTCGGCCGGGAAGCCCTGGCTGTCGATCACGCGGCTACCGTCCGGCAACAACAGTGAGCCCGCGCCGCCCACCACCAAAAGGCGTTTGACCCCGGCTTTTTTCACCGGACCGAGCACCGCCGCAGCGGGCAAGGTGGCGAAGTGCGCCGCGCTGATCACCACGTCGCAGCCGCTGACGGCCTGTTGCAGGGCCTCGGCATTCAGGGCGTCGACCTGCTTGACGCTGACGCCGTCGCGCGCCGGCAAGGCGTCTGTATTGCGTGCGATGGCGACCACGCTATGGCCGCGACGCAGGGCTTCTTCCAGCAGTTGGCTACCGGCACGACCGGTGGCGCCAATGATTGCGATCTTGCTCATGATGTTCTCCAAGTAAAGGTCAGGATCTACAACGGTTCACCACTTCATTTCGCCCTTGGCGACTTTTGCGCTCAGCTCCAGTGAGCTTTCGTCGGCGAGGGTCGGGTAACGCTTTTTCATGGCCGCGATCAGTGCGGCGGAGTCCTTGGCCTTGGCGGTTTCCAGGTCAAAAGCCTTGATGTAGTCGGCGGTGAAGGCCACTGACGCCAGCGACGGCGTGCCCAGGTAGTGCCCCGGAATCACCGTGCGCGGTTGCAGCTGTTGGATGCGCTGCAGAGTCGCCAGCCAGTCTTTGTGAGACTGCGCGCTTTGGGTGTCGGCCATCCACACATGAATGTTCTGGGCGACCACCACGCCACCCACCACAGCCTTGATCGACGGGATCCACACAACGCTGCGATCCGGCTGCGGGCCGTCCAGGCCGATCACCTCCAGTGTCTGGCCTTCCAGGCTCAGGCTATGACCTTCAAGCACCTGGGGCACGATGATCTTGGCCGGTTTGTCGGCGCCCATTTTCGGGCCCCAATAGGCCAATTTGCCGGCCTCGGTGGCTTTGATGTGCTCGACCACCGGTTGTGGGGCCAGCACTTTGGCGTCGGGGAAGGCCGCAGTGAGGGTGTCGAGGCCGAAGTAGTAGTCCGGGTCGCCATGGCTGATGTAGATGGTGGTCAGGTGCTTGCCGCTGGCGCGGATTTTTTGCACCAGTTGCTCGGCCTGGCCTTTGCCGAATTGTGCGTCCACCAGGATTGCGTCCTTGGCGCCGCTGACCAATACCGAACTGACCGGGAAAATCGCTGCTTCACCGGGGTTGTACACGTCCAGGCTCAGATCGGCCGCTGCCGCATGGGCCGCGAAAGCCAGGGCGGCGCTGGCCAGAGTCAGGCGCTTGAAAATTGAGAACATCGGGTAGCTCCAGCATCGATTCAAAGAATGCACAGAGCTTAGTTGCACCAAACCAGACTAAAAATGCGATGCTGGAACATAGTTTGTTTCTAAAAGCGGACAGATCATGGATCGTCTTCAAGCAATGCGTGTGTTTGTCACCGTGGTCGACCTGGGCAGCCAATCCGCCGCCGCCGATCATTTGGACCTGTCGCGTCCGGTGGTATCGCGCTACCTGGCCGAGTTGGAGGATTGGGTCGGCGCGCGCCTGCTGCACCGCACCACGCGCAAGCTCAGCCTCACGGCGGCCGGCAGCGAAACTCTGCCCCGTTGCCGGCAAATGCTGGGGTTGAGTGCCGATATGCAGGCCGCCGTCAGCGAACCGGACGATGCGCCCCGTGGCCTGCTGCGCCTGAGTGTGAGTACCTCGTTCGGCCAGGCGCAACTGGCCGAGGCCATCGCCGAGTACGTCAAGCGTTACCCGTTGGTCACGGTCGATCTGCAGATGCTCGACCGCACCGTCAACCTGGTGGATGAGCGTATCGATTTGGCGATCCGCATGAGCAACGACCTGGACCCCAACCTGATCGCCCGGCGGCTTACGGTTTGCCGCTCGGTGGTGTGCGCCACCCCGGCGTATCTGCGTGAGCATGCGGCGCCGCAGAACGTCGAGGACCTGGCGCGACACAACTGCCTGACCCACTCGTATTTCGGTAAGAGCCTGTGGCATTTCGAAGAGCGGGGCGAACCTGTCTCTGTGCCGGTGAGTGGCACCATCACCGCCAACGAGGCCAGCACTCTGCTGCGTGTCACTCTGGCCAGCGCCGGAGTGGCGATGCTGCCCAGCTATCAGGCCGGGGATTACATCCGCCGTGGCGAACTGGTGCGCCTGCTGCCCAGCGCCGAACCCCGGCAGATGAACATCTATGCGGTCTACGCGTCGCGCAAGCACATGCCTTCGGCGCTGCGCAGCCTGCTGGATTTTCTGGTGTTGCGCTTTCCCGAAGAGCCGGCGTGGGATGAGGGTTTATACGCGACATAAACGGGTTGAATGGCGTCCAATAATGGCATCCTGCCCCGGCTGACCTATGCTTTAAACAGCACCGTGTATATCTGTGCAGAGGTCAGTGCCATGAGCATCAAAACCCGCAAGTACCTGATGATTTTCGCCCTCAGCGCGCTGGCCAGTGCGCTCTACGGGACGGCCGCCTACCGCGTCGAGCAGACCCGCATGCAACCGACCTTTGCGATCAGTTGCCATCAGGACCAGTGCATTCCCCACAGCGGCAGTTTCAGCGCGCTCAGGTAGGCTGCTGCGCTTTTAACTGTTCACGAAATGCCTTGGGTGAAAACCCGACCCGGCGGCGGAACAGCCGCGAGAAATTGGTCGGGTCGGAAAAACCCAACACCTCCGACATCTCATTGATGGTCATGCTGGTGTACGTCAGCAGGCGCTTGGCTTCCAGCAACTGGCGGTCATGCATGATCTGCAGCGCGGGCTGCCCGGCCAATTCGCGGCAGGTACCGTTCAGGTGCGACACCGAGATCCCCAGTTTGTGGGCCAGGTCCTCGATTTTGGGATGCTCGCGGTAGTGCTGTTCCACCAGCTGAGTGAAGCGCCGGAAATACTCACGACCCCGTGGTGCCCGTGGATGGCGGCGCTGGATCGCTTGGCGGCTGATCCACACCAGCAGCACGCTGACCAGGGCGTGCATAAGCATGTCCCGTGCCGGTTGCTCATCGGCGTATTCATCCTGCAGGCGCGCGAACAAGCTATTGAGGTAATCGCTGTCCTTGCCCGCTGGGTAATTGCCCAATGTCTGCAAGGCATCGACCGTGGAACCCAGTTGCGCCTGCATGTGGTCCACCAAGGGCGCGGCCAGGGTCACCACATAGCCTTCGACATCTTCACTGAAGCGAAACCCGTGCACGCACAGCGGCGGCAGGACCTGCAGCGTGGCTTCGTTGAGCGTGGTGCGCTGACCTTCGATCTCCAGCTGGGCCTGGCCTTTGTGCACATACAGCAACTGGCACAGATCCGCGTGCCGGTGGGGCTGTATCTCCCACTGGTATTCCCGACTGCGCCGGGAAATGGTTTCGCAGTGCAACAAATCGGGCGTCGGCCATTGCTGGCTTTCCCCGTACAGCTTGAAGACCGGAATCGCGGTTTTGGTCATGGTTTCAATCCGATACTCAGGATAGGGGTGCGGTAATCGCCCCGATTGGTAAAAAGCGCAGGCTTTGGCGCAGTTTTCACCTTCTTATGCCGTGCACTCAAGTGAAAAATGTCAGCTACAAGATCAATGACAACTCTTTCACTCAATCCGTTCGAGTGGAACTTGCGGGCGATAAAAATAATGAAAACGCTGAATACCCAAGTCGCCATTATCGGCGCCGGTCCGTCCGGACTGTTGCTCGGTCAACTGCTGCACAACGCCGGCATCCAGACCTTGATCCTTGAGCGTCAGAGCGCCGATTACGTGGCGGGGCGCATCCGCGCCGGCGTGCTGGAGCAGGGCATGGTTGACCTGCTGCGCGAGGCCGGTGTGAGCCAGCGCATGGATCGCGAAGGCCTGGTGCACGACGGTTTCGCGCTGGCGCTCGACGGTCAACTGACCCCTATCGATCTCAAGGCGTTGACCGGCGGCCAATCGGTGATGGTTTACGGCCAGACCGAAGTCACCCGCGACCTGATGGCCGCGCGCGCGGAAGCGGGCGCCACCACCCTGTATGAAGTGCGCGACGTACAGCCCCATGACCTCAAAAGTGATCGACCTTGGCTCACCTTCGAACACCAGGGCCAGGCGTTTCGGCTGGAGTGCGATTACATCGCCGGTTGCGACGGTTTTCATGGCGTGGCACGTCAGTCGATTCCGCCTGAGTCATTGACCATCTTTGAACGGGTCTACCCCTTCGGTTGGCTGGGCATCCTCGCCGACACACCGCCGGTGCACGAGGAACTGGTGTACGCCAAGCACCCTCGCGGGTTCGCCTTGTGCAGCATGCGGTCGCCGACCCGCAGCCGCTATTACCTGCAAGTGCCTGCGGACGAAGACCTGGAGCAATGGTCGGATGCGCGCTTCTGGGAGGAGCTCAAACGGCGCCTGCCCTCGGCATTGGCCGAGCAACTGGTGACTGGGCCGTCCATCGAAAAAAGCATCGCCCCGCTGCGCAGCTTTGTGGTGGAACCCATGCAGTACGGGCGCTTGTTCCTGCTCGGCGACGCCGCCCATATCGTGCCCCCCACCGGGGCCAAGGGCTTGAACCTGGCGGCCAGTGACGTGAGTACGTTATTCAGGATCTTGCTTAAGGTTTACCGCGAAGGCCGCGTGGATTTGTTGGAGCGCTATTCCGCCATTTGCCTGCGCCGCGTGTGGAAGGCCGAGCGGTTTTCCTGGTGGATGACCTCCATGCTGCATACATTCGCCGAGGCCGATGGCTTCAGCCAACGCATTGCCCAAAGCGAGTTGGAGTATTTCGTCGGCTCCGAAGCCGGGCTCAAAACCATCGCAGAAAATTACGTCGGACTTCCTTACGAGGCTATTGAATAGCCTGCTATCGTATTGCGCATTGCCGTGGGCGCCTTTCCCACGGCCTTGCTCGAAGGTTCCTGCGTGACTCAGCTTAATCACTCCACCCCACCTGTTCCCGCCGTGCGCAGTATTCTGATTGCGCTGATGATGGCCATCTTTCTTGGCGCCCTCGACCAGACCATCGTTGCGGTGTCCATGCCCGCCATCTCGGCCCGCTTCCACGACGTCAACCTGCTGGCCTGGGTGATTTCCGGTTACATGGTGGCGATGACGGTGGCGGTGCCGATCTACGGCAAACTCGGCGACCTGTACGGGCGTCGGCCGATGATGCTGATCGGCATGGGGCTGTTCACCGTGGCCTCGCTGTTGTGCGGCATGGCGCAAAGCATGGAACAACTGGTGCTGGCGCGGGTACTGCAGGGGATCGGCGCCGGGGGCATGATCTCGGTGAGCCAGGCGATCATCGGCGACATCATCCCGCCTCGCGAGCGTGGGCGTTATCAGGGCTATTTCAGCAGCATGTATGCGGTGGCCAGCGTGGCCGGGCCGGTGTTGGGCGGCTACATGACCGAGTACTTGTCGTGGCGCTGGGTGTTTCTGATCAATTTGCCCCTGGGCGCCGGTGCCTGGTACGTGGCCCATCGCACCCTGGTGGGGCTACCGGTGCCGCAACGCAAGCCGATCATCGATTACCTCGGCACTGTGCTGATGATCGTCGGCCTGACCGCGTTGCTGCTGGGCATCACCGAAATCGGCCAGGGCCATTCGTGGCGCGATTCGCAGGTGTTGGGGCTGCTGGGCGGTGCGCTGGTGGTGCTGACGCTGTTCGTGTGGCATGAACGCCGCGCGCGCGAACCGCTGCTGCCGATGCATCTGTTTGCCAACGCCAGCGCGGTGCTGTGCTGGTGCACGATTTTTTTCACCAGTTTCCAGGCGATTTCCCTGACGGTGCTGATGCCCCTGCGCTTTCAGACGGTGACCGGCGCCGGTGCCGACAGCGCCGCTCTGCATCTGCTTCCTTTGGCCATGGGCCTGCCGATCGGTGCTTACTGCGCTGGGCGCCGCACGTCGGTGACCGGGCGCTACAAACCGATGATCCTCAGCGGTGCGCTGTTGAGCCCGCTGGCGATCCTCGGCATGGCCTACAGCGCGCCGCAGGCGGTGGGGTTGACGGCGGTGTTTATGCTGCTGTGCGGGATCGCCGCCGGGATGCAGTTCCCCACCTCCCTGGTGGGCGCGCAGAACTCGGTGGCACAGCCGGATATCGGTGTAGCCACCAGCACCACCAACCTGTTCCGCTCCCTGGGCGGCGCGGTGGGGGTGGCCTGCATGTCGGCGCTGTTGCTGGCGTTGCTACAGGATTCCAGTTTCGCCCACCTGGCCAGCGGCGCTCTGGTGGCCGAGGGCGCGTCCGGCAACGTGCTGCTCGACGGCCTCAACGCCGCCCCCGGCCCGGCGCAAGACGCCCTGCGCGCGGAACTGGCGGTCACCTTCCGGCATTTGCTAATGGTGAGTGCGGCGGTGTCGTTGCTGGGGCTGGCGGCCGCCGTGGCCATGCCTGATCGCATACTGCGCGGGCGTGAGGACAAGGCCAAGTAACGGGAACCATGAACGACAAACTGTGGGAAGGTTTATTCCCTCCCACACCTGCATGCAGTCCAATTCAGATCAGGGGCTGTAGTAGCCCACCGCAACCATGAAATGCCCGGCCTTGCGCACATACGCATGCTTGTTCTCGACCTTGCCGGTCACCGGGTTTTTCCAGCGGTATTTGTATTCGCCCTGATCCTGCTCCGTCATCAGCTTAAGCATCGGCTCGCCTACCGGTTTGCCGTCCGGGTCCTTGATCTTGCTGAAGTCGGTGTTGATCAGCCGCAATGTGGTGCCGTGGGCCACGTAGCGGTGGGTATTGAGGTCGACCACAAATACATACAGGTCATCCTGTAGAAAACCGCCTTGCAGTGAGTTGATTGCCTTGAGTGTGCCGGTCTCGTCCTTGAGTAACGCGTTCACCGCTTTATTACGCAGCGCCCGCGCCTGTTCCGGCGTGGCCCTTGGCAGGTAGTAGCCCACCGCCAGGATGCGTTCGCCGACGCGCTGGTAGAACACATGTTTGTGCTCGACCTTGCCGTCGTTCCAGTTCTGCCAACGATAGTCAGCCTGCTGGATGCCCTGGCCTTCCGGAACCTTGAGCGCTTGCTTGAATGACTCACGCAGGTCCGGCCCCAGCACCTCGGACACATCGCGGCCGATCAACGCCGAAGACGGGCCGCCACTGGCCAGCAACACGCCTTTGGTGTCCACCACGAACACATAGCGGTCATGGTCGACAAACTCGCCCTGGCGACTGAACGCGGCGAACGCCTTATCGCCATTGCTCTGGTAATAAACCAGGGCTTTTTCCAGCAGCGCCTTGGCCGCCTGGGCGTCTTCATCCCGAGCGGTATCGGCATGCACCTGACTGAAACCCAACAGCAGCAACCAGGTGATGCGCAGCAGTCCCTTCATGAGCCAATCCTCGTTCTTGTTGATGTGAGCACAGCGTAGACGCCTATGGCTCAGGGCGCCGCCAGCCATTGATCGACGATGCCTTGGTACACCCCGGTGGCCACACTCAGGTGCAACCATTGGTCGACATAGCTTTTCCACGCCACGTCATCGCGGGGCAGCAGGAAGGCTTTTTCGCTGTACTGCATCTGCTTGTCCGGGTTGACCGCGCACAGCCCCGGCTTGAGTTTCTGCTGGAAGCGCGCCTCGCTGGCATCGGTGATCATCACGTCGGCCTTGCCCGCCAGCAACTCGTCGAAAATCGTCACGTTGTCATGCAGGCGAATCTGCGCTTTGCCCAAATGCGTGCGGGCGAATACTTCGTTGGTCCCGCCCGCCGGTTCGATCACCCGCACCTGGGGTTGGTTGATCTGCTCGACGCTCTGGTAACGCTGCACGTCGGCGCAGCGCACCAGCGGGATCTTGCCGTCGACCCCGAGGGACTGGCTGAAAAAGGCTTTTTTCTGGCGCTCCAACGACACTGAAATGCCGCCCACCGCGATATCGCAGCGTTGGGCCAGGAAGTCCGGCATCAGGGTTTTCCAAGTGGTGGGCACCCATTGGATCTTGGCGTTGAGGCTCTTGGCCAGGGATTCGGCCATGGCAATGTCGATGCCTTCGTAGCCGCCATCGGCGCGCAGGGAGGTGTAGGGCTTGTAGTCGCCGGTGGTGCACACGCTGAGGGTGCCACGCTGCAACACTTCATCGAGGCGCGACGGGGCGGTGTCGGCCAGAGCCGGCGCGGCCAGGCTGGCCAATACACCGAGGGCTAAAAGAGCTTTCATGCAGTCGCGTCCTTGGGGCGGGGTCGGGCGGCCATTATTTCCAGCGCGGGGCAGGGTGGCAAGGCGTGACGATTGTTTAGTCGGGCTGCAACCATACTCCGCCAACCGTGAATTTAACCGGCGATCGCGGCATGTGAGGCTGGCGCGCATCCCACCAGTGTGATTCGCCCATGGCCGCTTCCCCCGACGCCCACCTCGCGACACTGCCGTCCGCGCTGGCGTTCTGGGCGCTGTTCCATTGCCGCCACGCGCGCCCGCCGGATACCGCTCTCCTACGTTGATTGGCCCATTGGATGACGCACGCCTGTGCCCATCTGCCCGGCGGCGCCCGCGCGCCTGCCAGACCCACACGTATGAGAGCCCCCATGAGTGTTTTCGCCAGCCTGCACGAAGCCCAGTCTTTTCTTGAACACAACCCGGATATCGAACTGTTCGAGCTGTTTATCCTCGACAACAACGGTGTGCCCCGCGGCAAGCTGCTGCACCGCGATGAACTGCTGGCGGTGTATGAAAGCGGCCGCCCGCTGCCCAGTACCATCCTCGGCCTGACCATCAACGGCGACGACGTGGAAAACTCCGGGCTGGTTTGGGAGGTCGGCGATATCGACTGCCGCGCCTACCCGATCAGCGGCAGTTTGCAGCGTATGCCGTGGCGGTTGATCCCCACGGCGGCGGTGCAGGTCAGCATGCACCCCAGCGAGGGCCTGCCTGCCACCGTGGCCGACCCGCGCCAGGTGCTGGCCAAGGTGATCGACGCACTCAAGGCCGACGGCTATTACCCGGTGATGGCGGCCGAGCTGGAGTTCTACCTGCTCGATCAGAAACCCGACAGTCATGGCCGCCCGCAACCGGCGCTGGATCAGGACGGCGGCCGGCCGCGCGCGACCCAGGTCTACGGCCTGCGGGAACTGGAGCAGATCGAACCCTTCCTCGCCGACCTCTACAGCGCCTGCAAACTGCAAGGCATTCCGGCGCGCACGGCGATTTCCGAATACGCCCCGGGGCAGGTCGAGATCACCCTGGAGCACCGCTCCGACGCCCTGCAGGCCATGGACGAAGCGGTGCGCTACAAGCGCCTGGTCAAGGGCGTCGCACACAAACACGGCATGGCCGCCTGTTTTATGGCCAAACCGTTCGACGACCTGGCAGGCACCGGGCTGCATATGCACGTCAGCCTGGCGGATGCCGAAGGCCGCAATTTATTTGCCAGCGCCGCCGCCGATGGCACGCCGCTGTTGCGCCACGCGGTGGGCGGCATGCTCAGCACCTTGCTGGATTCGCTGCTGATGTTCTGCCCCAACGCCAACTCCTACCGGCGCTTCCAGGCCAACAGCTACGCGCCGTTGGCCGCCACCTGGGGGGTGGACAACCGTACCGTCAGCCTGCGTATTCCCGGCGGGCCAGCGCCCTCGCGGCATATCGAACACCGCATCTGCGGCGCCGACGCCAACCCATACCTGGCCGCCGCCGCGATCCTGGCCGGCATTCATCGCGGCATTCGCGAGCAGCGCGACCCCGGCGCCCCGGTGGAAGGCAACGGTTACGCCCAGGCCAAAGAGCGGTTGCCCACCGACTGGCTCACCACCCTGCGCGCACTGGAAGGGTCGCATTGGGCGCGGGAAGCGTTCGGGCCTGAGTTTCTCGGCGTGTACCTGGCGGTCAAGCGCGCCGAATACCGCCAGTTCATGGGGCAAGTCGGTGAACAGGACTGGCGCTGGTATTTGCATCAAGCATGACGGGATTAACGGTAGTGTCTTCGACCTTTTTTTCACGTTGCCGCCGTTAAGCTGCCAATCAAGGTCGTTCACTACCGTTTCACCCAGATGAGCCCATAGATGTCGTCACAACCTCCATCCTCCATCGAGATTGAATACGCCGAACGCTGTGGCCGTGAACACGCCCGGGTCTGCGGCGATACGCGCCCGCCAGGGCTGCGCCGGCGTCTGGTGGCGTGGCGCGACGCCTGGCTGGTGCGCCAGGCGTTGAAAGTGGCCGGTGAGCCGGGGCTGATCCTCGACCTGGCCTGCGGCTCGGGGCGGTTTTGGCCGGTGCTGGCCGAGCACGTCAACCGGGTGATTCTGGCCTCGGATAATTCCCAGGCCATGCTCGACCATGCTCGCACCCACTACCCGGCGTCGTTGCTCAAGCGCGTCAAGACGTTCCAGGGGTCGGCGTTTTCCATTGGCTTGTCGGAAAACGCGGTGGATTGCATCTTCTGCCTGGAATTGTTTCGTCATGTGCCCAACAGCGAAGGGCGCCTGGCGCTGCTGCGCGAGTTTCATCGGGTCAGTCGCGACACCGTGATTGTTTCGGTCAACTCCCGCGCCGTCGTCGAGGCAGAGTTCCGTCAGGCGGGGTTCAACGTGCTGCATCATCAGGAATTCGTGCCGGGCTCGGCGGTATGGCGAGTCTACGTACTGCGTAAGAGATGATAACTCCCATCTGTCGGACTATTCTTCAACTCCTGTCTGAGTTTTCATGATCGGCTGTGCACTGTGGATGCTCGCAAGCCTCTTGCGCGATATATACTGCGCGCCATTCTTCAAGGGAGAGCCGTGTGGCCATCGATATTCACTGGATCTGCGACAACGATAGCCTCGGCCAGCATTGCGCCGAATGGCAGCAGTTGCCATTCGTCGCCCTCGACACCGAATTCATGCGGGTCGATACCTTTTACCCCATTGCCGGGCTGATCCAGATCGGTGATGGCGTTCGCGCCTACCTGATCGATCCCCTGACCATCGACAACTGGCAACCCCTGGCCGCCTTGCTGGAAAACCCAGCCGTGATCAAGGTGGTGCATGCCTGCAGCGAAGACCTCGAAGTACTGTTGCGCCTGACCGGCAGCCTGCCGGTGCCGTTGTTCGACACCCAACTGGCAGCGGCTTACCTGAACCTCGGGTTCTCCATGGGCTATTCGCGTCTGGTGCAAGCCGTACTGGATATCGAGCTGCCCAAGGGCGAAACCCGCTCGGACTGGCTGCAGCGGCCATTGTCCGAAACTCAAATCAGCTACGCCGCCGAAGACGCGGTGCACTTGGCCGAGGTCTACACACGCTTGCGCCCACGGCTGTCGGACGACAAATACGCCTGGGTATTGGAGGACGGTGCCGAACTGGTGGCCAACCTGCGCCGCGAAGTCGACCCGTATGAGGTGTACCGCGATGCCAAGCTGGCGTGGAAACTGTCCCGCGCGCAACTGGCCGTATTGCGTGAGCTGTGCGCCTGGCGCGAGCAACAGGCCCGTGCCCGTGACCTGCCGCGCAACCGCATCATTCGTGAACATTCGCTCTGGCCCCTGGCCAAGTCCCAGCCGGATAACCTCGCCGCCCTGGGCAAGATCGAAGACATGCACCCGCGCACTGTGCGCCAGGACGGCCAGTTCCTGCTGGATCTGATCAAGCGTGCCGGCAGTGTGCCCGCCGACCAATGGCCGCCGGCCATCGCCGAACCGTTGCCGGTGGACGCCGCCGCGCTGATCAAGCAACTGCGCGCACTTGGCCAGGCCGAAGCTGAACGCCTGGACATGGCGCCGGAGCTGATGCTGCGCAAGAAAACCCTCGAAGCCCTGGTTAAAAGCGGCTACCCCGATGGGCCTTACCAATTGCCAGACTCGCTGCGTGGCTGGCGCCGTGAGTTGATGGGCCAGGCGCTGCTCGACAGCCTGGCCACTGCCGGAGAACAGCCTTGAAACGTATTTGCTCCATCTACCGCAGCCCCAAACGCGCCGGCATGTACCTGTACGTGCTTAAGAGCGATGCCCTCGAACGCGTACCCGAAGGTTTGGTGAGCGTATTCGGCAAACCGGTGCATGCCTTCGACCTGGTGCTGACGCCCGAGCGCAAGCTGCAACAGGAAGACATCCACCAGGTACTGGAAAACCTCGACAAGCAGGGTTACCACCTGCAAATGCCGCCGGCCGAGGACGAGTACATCGAACACTTGCCCGAAGAGCTGCTGCGTCGCAATGACCCGATGTGATCGGTAAGTGCCCTGTCCAGGGCACATTTTCAATGAAATCGTATGAGTTGGCGGTGGCCGTAAGGATGCGGGCGGCCGTCTGCACTGTTTTTGAAAGGTTTGAACCATGCGTGTTCTGATTGCTGAACAGGATCACCCGCTCTATGCGCGACTGCTGCGCGAAGCCGCGCCGGACCTGGAGGTGCTGACCAGCGGCGACTCCGCCGAGTTATCGCGCCTGGCCGCCGATTGCCCGGTGTGGCTGGGCCAGCCGGACCTGCTGGCGACGCTGTTACGCCAGGGCCATCAGCCGCAATGGCTGCAATCAACCTGGGCCGGTATCACGCCACTGTTGGCCGACGGCTTGCCGCGCAACTATCGCCTGACCCGTGCGGTAGGCATCTATGGCCAGGTGATGGCTGAGTTTGTGCTCACCTATATGCTTGGCCACGAGCGTGAAGTGCTGGCACGTCTGGTCAGCCAGGTCGAGCGCAAGTGGGACAACCGCATGGGCCAGAGCCTGGCGGGGCGCACGGTGCTGATCGTCGGCTGCGGCGATATCGGCCAAAGCGTGGCGCAGTTTCTGCTGCCGTTCGGCGTCAAGTTGTACGGCATCGCCAGCACTGCGCGGGAGCAGGCGCCGTTTATCGAAGTGGCCGGCCTCGATCAACTGGGGCGCTTGGTGGGGGAGGCCGACTACGTGATCAACCTGCTGCCGAACACGCCCAACACCCACGACCTGTACGACGCGGCGCTGTTCAAGCAATTCAAGCCGACCGGGCTGTTTATCAACGTTGGGCGCGGCGTGGCGGTGGTCGATGCCGACCTGGTCGAAGCCCTCAAGGAAGGGCATCTGGCGGGCGCGGTGATCGACGTCTGTCGCCAGGAGCCGTTGCCGCAGCGCCATCCGTTCTGGACCGCCTGGGGCCTATTGTTGACCGGGCACAGTTCGGCGCCGACCTCGCCGCCGATGATGGTGGATTTGTTTATCGAAAATTTACGCGCGTATCAGGCCAGTGTGCCCTTGCGCGGCGCCGTGAGTTTCGACCGCGGCTATTGAATACACAGGGTCGCGGCCGTTCGGCCATGCGGCGGTCGAGGGTGGGGCTCACGGAGTTTAAAAACGTCTGCTCACACTCAGTCGATTTCGCCGTTTACCGCCCTGTGTGAGGCTGGCGCTCTTTGCCAAAAAGAGTGCCCGCCCATGCTCAGTTCCGGTGCTGTTTCCTCATCTTCTGGCGTTACTCCGTTATTCCCCGCGCCGGCTGCCGACGCGGTCATTCCCCCGTCCCAGGTACCGGCGGCGTTGCCCACCGCTAATGCTCACCTGCGCACGGCGTTGGGCGACCGGCATAACTGGAAAGTCCTCGGGCAACAGCTCGCAGCCATGGCGACCCGGCTTGGCCCGGCGGCCACGCCACAGGCTGTGCAGGCTGCGTTGCGGCAGACGCGGATGGACCTGCATCCCGACTCCTCAAGCCTTGCGCAGCTCGGTGCCGCCCCAACACTTGAGGCTTTTATCCAGGCCAACGGTCTGCGCCTGCCGGCCAGGTTCTTTCACCTGACAAGCCTGGCGGACGCGGTTAGCGAGCGCGCCCTGGCGCATCCCTTGGGTAATTTCGGCGGTGGCCTGTCCTGGCCTGTCGCGCTGACGAGCGATGCACAGCGCATGTTGCTGCGCGCCGCCACCGACTATGCCGCGCGTCACCCGAATAATCCCCAGGCGGGCCCCAGTGCAGGGGTGCTGGAGTACCTCAACGGCAACCGTCCGCTCCCCAGCGATGCCGCCGACGATCCGGCGAAGGCGTTGCAAATGCTGGTCGGTTCCGCCCGTGGCCAGGCACTGGGCCAGGCCATGCAGCAACAGTTAAATGGCATCGCCACCGACACCAGCGTCAACGATTACACGCTGGCGGCCATCAACGTGGTGCTCGATCCCCAATCGGTCGCCGCACCCCGTCGCAATACAGTCGCAGGCTTCGATTTGGCTCAGCCGCGCTACTGGGGCAGGCCCATCACCGAGATACGCGCCGGGCTGAAGCAGCATTTGGTGGACAGCGGCCAGACCAGCGCCGGCATGGCCAATGTGGGCGCCTACGCGCTACTGGCCCGCAACGCCCCGCAGCTTCTGGTGAAGGATCTGCCTGACAACGTGACCTTTGGCAGTCCGGCCTGGGTCAGCCTGTCGATTGCGGCGGCAACCATCGAGGCCCAGGCGCCGGGTTCAGTGCCGAATATGACGTTTGCCCAGGTCATGCTCCAGGCCAAGCGTGCCGCCATGGCCGATCCGCTGGTCACCCAACACGCCCAGAGTGCCGCTTTGCTGGATTGGGGCGTGGTCAACGGCGTGGTGTCGGCCAAACCCGACGAGCGCTACACCCCAGCCGAGATCGAGCGGGTCAGAACCGCTTTCAATCGCCAGATGGATGAGCGTGTGCAGGCCTCCAGCCTGATGGAAACCGAGCTGCCGAACCGCAAGGAGATTGCGTTGGCCAAGCTCAAGGAACGGTTCGGCGAGGGCCTGCCCTTCGAGGCCAAGCGCCTGAGCGTCAAAGACCCGAGGCCCGGATTCGACCAGCCACTGTACGACCCGAACCGCGCGCCAGCGGGCCTGCACTCAATGCTCGATATTGCCATGGGCGGGTTGCACAACTACGCCTGGGAAACCCGCGACCCACGCCTGAGCAACGCGATCAAGGGCAAGTCCCTGAAGCTGGACGCCCATGGGGTTTTCAATAACCAACTCAACCAGGCAATCGCTGCGCGCAAGCAGGGCATAGGCACGACGATTAAACACCTGGTGGCGCAATTGCCCTTGGCTGATCGACAAAACCTCGAATATGGAAAACTCGAGTTTTTCCAGAACCATACATACGCGCTGGGGCTGGGCTTGACCGGTAGGACCCTGGAGCACAAGAACCCCACGCTACTGATCAAGGCCACCCGGCCCCATGGCGTTAGCGTCTACGCCCTGGATCTGAAGCAATGCGCTATTAGAACGATGCCGGCTTCGGTGCTGACCCGCGAGCGTGAGCGCGAGGCCAACCGGGTCTTCCCTATCGAACCCTTCACACCGCGGCATAACAGCGGTGCTGCGCCGAATCGGGTAGAGCAGGCCGTTCCGTCAAGTTTTGAGAGTGCGCGAACACAGTTCATCGCCGACGCCTTTGTCGAACATTTGGATATCGACAATGACGAAGCGGTCAAGCAGGCCAAGGGCGTCACGACCTACGATCGGCAGATGGAAAACGAATGGAAGCTGGCGGATTTTTTCCTGAATCTGGTGCCGCTCAGGTCAGCGATCGGCAATTTTAAGCAGGGCAATTACCTGGATGGCGCATTGGATCTGGGGATGGATGTCTTCGGTTTTGTCACCGCCGGCGCAGGGGCCTCAACCAAGTTGGCTAAGGTGGGCGCCACGGCGGCGTCTGCTGGGGGCAAGGCGTTGAAGGTGGCCAGGATCATCGGCACTACCGCAATCGGTGCATTCAACCCGGCCAGTGGCCTGGGCGATTTGATCGGTCAAGGCGCGGGGTTGATCCGTCGGGGTGGCAGTTACCTGCTGGGCAAGGCGTTGAGCGGGGTCAACCAGCTCAAGGGCGCCGCCGGCAGCTATGACCTGTTGAAGACGGTCAGCAAGCAGTACGACGCAGCGGCAACCGGCACGTTCAAGGTGGCGGGCCAGGCCGTTGAGGGGGGCGCGGTACTTAATAACGGTCGTTGGTATGCCTTTGATGTCGACCACCTGCGCCCATATGGGCCCCCGCTGGAGGAGTTCACCGCGCAGACCAAAGCGGTAGGCGGGGCCTTGACCAGCGTAAGACGCGATCCGGGTAGCGAGCTGAGTAACCGACTCCTGAAGCAGTACAGCGTGCCCGAATCCAGGATTGCCGGGCTTACGCGCAACAGTCGAGGGGTTTATACGGGAGTGGATGGCCATCTGTCCTTTATCCGCCAAACCGACAGCACCGGTGCAACCGCTGTGTATGAGGTTCGGCAAGTTACCCGTACCCAAGACGGTGCGGTGCAGGCGAGGATTTACCACAACAATCGCCAGACGCCGGTGATGGTGCAGCATGTCGAAGGCGACCAGTGGCTGCGGTTGGGCGCGCGCGGCGGTAATCCACCTACGGTTGCCGAGGATCTCGGGCCCATCATCGGCGCAGGTGGCGAAGGCACAATTTACGAAAGCCTTGACGGCAAGAGTGTCTATAAAGAGTTCGTTGATCCCGTCCGTGGCTATATCCCCAGCTATGTGCAGATAGAAACTGACTGCCTGAACACCTATTACGGCGCCGGCTTTGCAACGGCGATTATCGAAGGCGAGCAGGCCTATATAAAAATGGGCAAGTTGGATGGCGTCGCGCTCAGCACCGTCGGCGGCCGCAGCTTGCCGCCGCAGGCCAGCACCTTACTGGAGGACGCACTGCGGCGAATGGAGGAAAAAGGCATCTATCACCAGGACTTGCAGCTCAAGAACTTCCTGTATTCGGCCCGCGATAAAGTGGTGTATCCGGTGGATATCCAATCGATGCCGGCGGAGTTCGTGGTCGGCCCCGTTCTGGATGCCTACAACGACATGAAGAGCACCTTGCTTTGGCAGTTCAGTGGGTTGGTTGGCTCATGACACGACGGGGGCGGGCGTAGGTTTGAGCCCAGGTGGCGTCACAGCATGCCCTGCCGTTTGAGCGACAGGGCGTACGGCCTTACAGGCTGAAATCACCTTCGGATACCAACTCGCTCAACGGCCGGCGCGGGCTCGGTGTTTCACGGCCTTGCAGGTATTCCGGCAGACTCGATTTGTCGCCCAGCTTGCCCACGGCCACCGCCGCATGCAGTGCGTAACCCTCGGGAATCTTCAACTCTTTGCGGGTCAGTTCCTGATCGAAACCGGCCATGCCATGGGTGTACCAACCGCTGAGGCTGGCTTGCAGTGCCAGATGGCCCCAGGCCGAGCCGGTGTCGAAGGTGTGCCACAGCGCCGGGGTTTCCTCGCTGGCGCCAGGGGCAATGAAGTCGGTTTTCGAGGCGATGATCACCAGTGCCGAGGCATGCTGTGCCCAGCCGCGATTGAATTCATTGAGCAGGCCCAGGAAACGCTCCCAGTCCGGCGTGTCGCGGCGTGCGTAGAGAAAGCGCCACGGCTGCGAGTTGTAGGCCGATGGCGCCCAGCGTGCGGCCTCGAAGAAACTCAACAAGGTCTCCTTCGGGATGCTCTCGCCGGTAAACGCGCGGGGCGACCAGCGTTCGGTGAACTGGGGATGGATCGGGTAGTCGGCAACGCGGGTCATGGGCGGGTTCCTGATGGTCAATTCGGCGCTCCAAGCTACTGCGCGCCCGCTAGACTGACAAGTCTTGCAACACCGCCAGTCGTAAGCGCTTGGCCCCGAGGGGCGAGGGCACTAGACTGGCGGCCTTTTCACAGACCGATACCGATGCAGACCCATGGCCGCCAAAGTCGAACCCTTCTGGATACGCAAAACCCTCGATCAACTCGACCAGGAGGAATGGGAGTCGTTGTGCGACGGCTGTGGCTTGTGCTGCCTGCAAAAGCTTGAAGACGAAGATGACAACAGCGTTTATTACACGCGCATCGCCTGCAAGTTGCTGGACCTGAAAACCTGCCAGTGCACCGACTACCCCAACCGCCGCGCCTCGGTGCCGGACTGTATCCAACTCACGCCAGGCCAGGCCGACCAGTTCAAGTGGCTGCCGCCCACCTGCGGCTATCGCCTGGTGAGTGAGCGCAAGGATTTGCCGCTTTGGCACCATCTCGTCTGCGGTGACCGCGACGCCGTGCACCATGAACGTATTTCCCAGTCCGGGCGCATGCTCAGCGAAGGCAGCGTGCCCGAAGACGACTGGGAGGATTACCTGATTTTCCGCGCTGGCTGAGGGGAGTGTGTATGACAGTTGCAGCCAAGTGGGCAGCAGGCCTGGTGATGCTGGCCATCAGCGGCGCGGCGTGGAGCGCCAGGAAAGTCGACCTGGACTACCACGTCAAACTGTTGCCGCAGACCGAACAGGCCGAGGTGCGTATTAGCCTGTCCCAAGGCTCGGCGGTGCGTGGTCTGGATTTCGATTTGGGCAGCGGCGGCGACTACAGCGACTTCAAGGCTGAAGGGCAGTGGAAAGTCACCGGTCATCGTGGCCTGTGGCAGCCCGGCGCGGACAAAGCCAGCCTGACCTACCGGGTCCGCCTTACGCATACACGCAAGCCGGGTGTGTATGACACCCGGTTCACGCCGAGCTGGGCAGTGTTTCGCGGCGAGGATCTGGTGCCGCCCGCGCGGCTCGATCAGCAGGACGGGGTTGAGTTGGTCTCGCGCCTGGTGTTCGACCTGCCGGCCGGCTGGAAGAGCGTCGAAACCGCCTGGCCACGGATCGGTAAGAATAAATTCCGTATCGACAATGTCTCGCGCCTGTTCGACCGTCCCACTGGCTGGATGCTCGCCGGCAATCTGGGCAGTCGTCGCGTGCGCCTGGGGGAGACCGATGTCACCGTGGCGTCGCCCAAGGGGCAGGCCATGCGGCGCATGGATGTGCTGACGCTGCTGACTTTTGTCTGGCCGCAAGTGGAAGCGGCATTCCCGCGCCATCCGGCGAAACTGCTGGTGGTGGGCGCCAGTGATCCGATGCGCCGAGGTGCGTTCGCGGCGCGTGACTCGATCTTTCTCAACAGCCGCACGCCGTTGGTCAGCGAAAACGGCAGCAGCCCGTTGTTGCGCGAGGTGGTGCAGGCGATTGGTCGCTTCAATGACCATGACACCAGCGACTGGATCAGCGAAGGGTTGGCAGAGTTTTACGCCATCGAATTGCTGCGCCGTGGCGGTGGTATCACTGATGAGCGCTACGCGGCGATTCAGGCGCGGCTGACCAAGGAAGGCAAGGACGTGACCAGCCTGCGCGGCGAACATGTCAGCGGTGCGACGGTTTCCCGGGCGGTACTGGTGATGCAGGAGCTGGATCGCGAGATCCGCGTGAAAACCCACAACAAGCGCTCACTGGATGACTTGGCACAGGCAGTGATGCGCGCCGATAGCATCACCACCGCGGAGTTTGTGCAGTTGGCCGGGAGCATCATCGGCGAATCGTCGGTAGTGCTCGACTCCAAGCTTTTACGCTGATCCTCAGCCCTGCACGCACAAATCCAAACGTGGGAGTGGGCAACCCCCCTCCCACATTTGAATCTCCACTATGTCGAAGAGCTGTATCAGCCGGCAGTCTTAACTGCTTTCTCCGCCGCCACTTCGGCGCGGGTCTTGAGGTTCTTCAACTCTTCACCGGCGCGCTCGATTTTTGTGCGCACGGCGTTCATTTCCTGGCGGCCTTGTTCCAGTTTGTCCTTGAGCGAGCTGTGCCCGGTGAAGCCGCGCGCCAGGGCGACGCCGCCGATTGCCACTTGGATCAGGCCGAAAATCCCGCCGCGGCGCAGGCCTTTGCCGACCATCACGACGCCACCGGCCACGGAGCCGATGCGCTCCCAGCCGTGTACGTTTTGGGTGGGCTGAGTCTGGAACGGCGTGTGTTCGATGACAGGGCGCAAGGTTTTGCTGTCGCTCATGATCTCTCTCCAACAAGGGCAAGTGTCTGCAACTGACTGCTCGCAGACGCTGGATGTTCCGAAAAAATCAGTACTTGGGGCCCGAACGGGTGTTGTTGCCCTTGGCCAAACGGTCGTAAAGCACCACGTTGACCGTGGCGGCGAGGTTCATGCAGCCGGTGGTGGGGATGTACACCACGTCTTCGCACCAGTCGCGGATGTCTTTATCCAGGGAGCCGTCTTCCGGGCCGAAGATATACAGCGCGCGGTCGGGATGGGTGTACTCGGGCAACGGGCGGGCGCCGTCCACCAGTTCCACGGCCACTGGAATGCAGCCCAGCGGCAGGATTTTTTTCAGGTCATCGATGCCGATCAGCGGGATGTCGTGATGGACCTTCTTGGTGTCGGTGATGAAGTCCCGGGCGCGCTCGTAACGCACGCCGGTGTAAAACACCGAAGCCACGCCATAGCAGCCGGCGGCACGCATCACCGAACCGACGTTTTCGGGGGATTTGGGGTTATACAGACCGATGCAGCTGTAGCGTTTATTGCCCACGGGGAAGGGTGCCTTGAAGAAAAGCGGAGATTATACGGCCTGGAGGGCATGTATTGCTTGGGCCCGCGTTATCGGGGGCAAGCGCCCTCCCACATTTCGCTTGTGAGCCCCTACAAATGTGGGAAGCGGGAGGGAACAGGCGACGGCAATTTTCAGTCGTCTTTCTTCATCAAGCCCGCCAATGCCGCGAACGGGTTGTGGGTGGCCTTGGCAATCGTTGGGCTGCTGGTCGAGCCTTCGCCGAAGTACTGCTGGTCGGTGTAGCGCGAGTGTTCGTTGTCGTGGCAATACAGGCACAGCAATTCCCAGTTGGAACCGTCCTGGGGATTGTCATCATGGTTGTGGTTGCGGTGGTGTACCGTCAGTTCACTCAGGCGCTTGCCGGAGAATTCGCGGGCGCAGCGGCCGCATACGTGGGGGTACATCTTCAGCGCTTTGTCGCGGTAGCCCATTTCGCGGTCGCGCTGGGCATCGGCGAGGATGCGGTCCAGCTTGGCGGTGTGGGAGGGCGGGTTAGTCGAGCTCATCATGGCTCCTGGCTATTAGGTGGGTCACGGATAGGGTTGATTCTAGCTGCTTGAGGGCAGTCACTGCACCTGGCACCGATAGACCGCTATCGGGGCCGAGCCCCCTTCCACATGGGATCTTCAACGGATTCAGCCCTTGAGCTTTTCCGCAATCCAGATGGTATGCCGCGTGCCTTTGTTGCCATGGGCGAACACCTGCACCTCTTCGGCCTTGAAGCCGGCCTTGCGCAGTTTATCGCTGAACAGTTTATCGGCACTGGCCGACCACACCGCCAGCACCCCCTTGGGGCGCAGCGCTTTGGCGCAGGCGGCCAGGCCACCGGCGGAGTACAGCCAGCTATTGGCCTTTTGCGTCAAACCTTCCGGGCCGTTGTCGACGTCGAGCATGATCGCGTCAAACCCTTGGGGCTCGGCCTGCAGCACCTTGGCCACGTCTTCCTCGCGGATCACCGTGCGTGGGTCCAGCAATGGCCGGCCGGATTTTTCCCCCAGCGGTCCACGGTTCCATTCCACGACCCCAGGCACCAGTTCGGCCACCACCACTTCGGCATTTTTGCCCAAATGCTTGAGAGCCGAGGCCAGGGTGAAGCCCATGCCCAGACCGCCGATCAACACCCGCGAGTTCGGGCGACCGGCGACTTTGCGGCAGGGGATCTCGGCCAGCGCGTCTTCGGAACCGTGCATGCGCGTGTTCATCAACTGGCCACCGTCGCCGCCCTGGATCTTGATGACAAAATCCTCGCCGTATTCGAACAGGCACAAGGCACCGCCGTTGTCAGGGATTGGGGTGGTGTCCAGCAGAACGAAACGTTTCATGGAAATCTCATTGGGAAGGGCATTCTTGCGCGGTTGGGAGTAGCCTTACGACATTCCGGTCAGGCCATGGAGCCATCGATGAAGTGCAGCATTCTAACGGTCATTGTGTTGAGCGCGCTCGCATTGGGTGCGGCGCAGGCTCAGGAGTTGCAAACCGTACCGGTCGCCCCCACGCCAACTCCCGGCGCACCGGGTACGCCAACGCCCACCCTGTATCCCCAGGTCACCCCGCCGGTGGTACCCAAGAGCAACGGTTCGCCGCCCCTGGCGCCCATCGTCTTGCCCGCACCGCCAAAAGACCAGACAGTGCCCGGCTTGCAGCAGAACGACAGTAAACCGAAGACACCCGGCGGCTAGAATTGCTGCGATAGCAGTTGCCCGTCAGCCATGCGCAGGCGCTTGGACAAGGCAATCGCAATCGCGCGGATAATCTTGGCAGCGACCCGTGGCGCTTCGTTGAGCATTTTCTCCAGGGAGTCTTTGCCCAGGTTCAATAGCACGCAAGCACTGGCGGCCACGCAACTGGCCGAGCGTCGCTCGCCGTCGAGCACCGCCATCTCGCCAAAGGCCCGGCCGCTGCGCAGGGTGGCGATGGTCACGGGTTGGCCGTCGTGATGAGCCTTCTGCACCGCCACTTGGCCGCTGTGGAGGATGCACATGAAGGTGCCCGCATCGCCTTCGAGAAAGATCACCTCGCCTTGGGCAATGCTGCTGATGTTGAAGTAGCCGGCAGCGATATGAAAATCTTCCGGCAACAAAGGATCGAACAATCCGCAGTCCATCAGCATGTCGCGGATTTCATTATTGAGTTGTGTCGGTGGTGGCATGGCAGCAATTGGGTCCATCAAAACAGGGGCGGTCCTGTGTTCAGACCGAACCGCCGCACTAAGTTCCTAAATCAACCCGAGCGCCTTGAACACAAATGCATATTCGAGCGCTACGTCACGTAATCCCTGATAGCGACCGCTCATTCCACCGTGACCGGCGCCCAGTTCGGTCTTGAGCAATAGCAGGTTGTCGTCGGTCTTGGTGTCGCGCAGCTTGGCCACCCACTTGGCCGCTTCCCAGTACTGCACGCGACTGTCGTTGTAGCCGGCAATCACCAGCATGGCCGGGTAAGCCTGGGCGCGGACGTTTTCGTACGGCGCGTAGGCTTTGATGCGTGCGTAGACATCCGGGTCTTCTGGGTTGCCCCATTCGTCGTATTCGGTGACGGTCAGCGGCAGTTCCGGGTCGAGCATGGTGTTCAGCACATCCACGAACGGCACTTCGGCAATCGCCGCCTGGAACAGCTCGGGACGTTGGTTGAGTACCGCGCCGATCAACAAACCGCCGGCACTGCCGCCGCTGATGACCAGTTGCTTGGACGTGGTCAGGCCCTGGGCGATCAAGTGTTCGGCGCAGGCGATAAAGTCGCTGAAAGTGTTCTGCTTGTGTTCCTGCTTGCCGTTGCGATACCAGGCCTCGCCCAACTCGCCACCGCCGCGCACATGCGCAATGGCAAACGCGACGCCCCGGTCCAACAGGCTCAGGCGCGCATGGGAGAACCAAGGGTCCAGGCTCGAACCGTAGGCACCGTAGCCATACAGGTACAACGGTGTCGGCTTGCCCACCTGATCGCGCTTGACCACCAGGCTGATCGGCACCTGGGTGCCATCGGCCGACGTGGCCCACAGGCGCTGGCTCACATAGTCGTCGGCATTGAACACGCCGAGTACCGGGGTTTCCTTGAGCACCTGTTGCGCGCCACTTGCCAGCTCCAACTGCCGCACTTGGGCCGGACGGTTCAGTGCTTCGTAGCGCAGACGGATGCGGTCGCTGGGGAATTCCAGGCTGTTTTGTACGTAGAGGCTGTACGCGGCGTCGGGCAACTCCACACGGTAGGCCGCCAGGTCCTGGGGATGCACTTCGATCACCGGCAGGCCGCCGATGCGCAGGCTCAGGGTCATGGCGCGGGCGTTCAGGCTCACGCCGTCGAGCATCACGTCGTCGCGGTGCGGGATCAGGTTGTGCCAATCGGCTTCGGTGGGCACCTCGCCGGTGTCGGCGGCGACGAACAGCGCGTAGTTGATGCCGTCGCGGTTGCTGCGGATAAACCAGGTCCACTGGCCATCGAGCTGGCCGTGGTCCACATCGTATTCGTGATCCTCCACCCGTGGCGCCACGCAGGTGAAGTCCAGGTGCGGCTGGTTGGCGTCCAGCGCCCAGATTTCGCTGGTGGTCTTGCTGCCCAGCGCCAGCAGCAACTGGCGTTCGGAGCTTGAGCGGTAGCAATGCAGGAAGAACCGTCCGTCAGGCTCGTGGAACACTTCCTGCGCCGCCGTGCCATCCAGGCGATAGCGATACAGCTTGTGCGGGCGGTGGGTGTCGTCCAATTCGCCGAAGAACAGGGTCAGGCTGTCGTTGGCCCAGGTCATGCTGCCGTCGCAGTGATCGAATTCCAGTTCGCTGACTTTGTCGGTGGCCAATTCCTTCACGAACAGGGTGTAGATCTCATCGCCACTGGTATCGAGGCTGTAGGCCAGGCGCTGATGGTCGGGGCTGATGCTGAACGCGCCAAGGGAGAAGAACCCGCCGTTGGCCAGCACGTTCGGGTCCAGCAGCAGTTCTTCGCTGCCTTCATCCACTTGGTTGCTGTCGTCGGCGGGGCGACGGCAGCGGTAGTGGCGCGCATATTCGTCACCGGCGGTGGTGCGCGTGTAATACAGGTACGGGCCCCAGGGGGAGGGCAGGGACAGGTCGGTTTCGAGGATGCGCCCCTTGATCTCGTCGAACAGGCTTTCGCGCAGGGCCGCTTGATCGGCGAGCTGGGCTTCCTGCCAGGCGTTTTCGGCTTTGAGGTAATCGAGCACTTCGGCGCTGTCACGCTCTTGCAGCCAGGCGTACGGGTCCTGGCCGGGGGCCTTGCGGGCAATCGGGGCGGCAGTGATGTGGGTCGATGACGGCATGGATCACTCTCTGTCTGGCGGAAGGTGGCGGGCATTGCAGCCGTGACACGCAAAAGCCGTTATGATAGCCGCCTGTTTGCCAACCTTGCCATGGACACCATGACCGAGAACGACTATCTGACCGCTTGGGGCCTTTACGCCTTCGCCGCTTTGGGCTGCCTGTTGGTGTGGTGGCGCCTGACCCGCTGGATCTGGCGCTGGCTGCGCGAGCCGCTGCAACTGCTGATGGCGGTGCTGTTGTTCAGCCCGACCATCGTCGATCCGGTCAAGACCCAGTTCGCGCCGGCCGTGGCCATTACGGCAATGGACCTGGTGCTCAAGGTCGGCAACAACGCCTGGCGTGCCATCTCCGATTTGTTCATGTACACGATGATCGCGTTCGGCGTGTACCTGGTGTTCGTGCTGATCCGCTGGCCCATCGAGCGTGCCGCCAAGGCGCGCCGCGAGCGCAAGGCCGCCACCGACGCCGCCCTGGCCGCCGAAGACCAGGACGATGACGAACCTTTCCGGCGCCCGGCGCCCGTCAGCGGTATGCGAGTCGAACCGCGTCTTTAACGTTGTAAGCCCTGCAGCGAGAGCCCTGGCATGTGTGAATTATTGGGCATGAGTGCCAACGTCCCCACCGATATCGTGTTCAGCTTTACCGGGCTGATGCAGCGCGGTGGGCGCACCGGGCCGCACCGCGACGGTTGGGGTATCGCGTTCTACGAAGGCCGTGGCCTGCGTTTGTTTCAGGACCCGGCCGCGAGCAGCGAATCGGAAGTCGCCCTGCTGGTGCAGCGTTATCCCATCAAAAGCGAAGTGGTGATTGGCCATATCCGCCAGGCCAATGTCGGCAAGGTGAGCCTGGCCAATACCCACCCGTTCGTGCGCGAGCTGTGGGGGCGCAACTGGTGTTTTGCCCATAACGGCCAACTGGCGGACTTCGCCCCACGCGCCACGTTCTACCGGCCGGTGGGCGATACCGACAGCGAAGCGGCGTTCTGCGATCTGCTCAACCGCGTGCGCGAAGCCTTCCCCGAGCCGGTGGACATCGAGCAAATGCTGCCGGACCTGATCGCCGCCTGCGCCGAGTACCGCAGCAAAGGCGTCTTCAACTGCCTGCTCAGCGATGGCGACTGGCTGTTCTGCTATTGCTCGACCAAACTGGCCCAGATCACCCGGCGTGCACCGTTCGGTCCGGCGCGCTTGAAAGATGTCGACGTGATCGTCGATTTTCAGGCCGAAACCACGCCCAACGACGTGGTCACGGTGATTGCCACCGAACCCCTGACCGACAACGAAAACTGGACCCGCTACGAACCGGGTCAATGGAGCCTATGGCGACGCGGAGAATGCGTCAGCCAGGGCATTACCGAGTAAGGACATCGACTATGTTGCTCAGCTATCTGCGGTTGGTGCTGTTTGCCATTGGCCTGTTGGTCGGTGTGCAAGTGCCGGGGTTTATCAGCGATTACGCTAAGCGCGTCGAAGCCCACCTGATCGAGGCCCAGACCAGCCTGCGTGGCTTCGAAACCACGGCGCAGCAGTTCTTCAAGGGGGACATGCACGCCCTGGTCGAGCATTACCGTGCCAGCGATGACCCGGTGTTCCAGAGCGATGCCAGCAGCCTGGGCGCTTTGCTCGATCGCCAAGTGGCGTTGGACAAGCAATTCCAGGCCATGCAGGGCCCCTGGTATATCCGCGCGCTGCAAGTGGCGGTGGCCGCGGACCCGGATATCCGCCAGGAAACCTGGAACGGCTACAGCTACCAGATCCTGCTGACCCCCGAAGCCATGGGCTGGGGCCTGGGTGGGGCGATGCTGTTGTCGTTCGGCCTGGAATGCCTGTACCGCTTGATCGACTGGATCGTGCTCGGCGGCAAGCGCCTGCGCCAGAGCCGGCCGATTGAAGAGCGGGACCTCAAGGGGCTCTAACGCCCAACTCGATCAAGTGTGGGAGGGGGCTTGCCCCCCGATAGCAGTGGATCAGTCAGCCGAACTGTCACTGACGCTATCGCGGGCAAGCCCGCTCCCACATTCATATCCGGTTTATTAAGTTGCCAGCACCATCCGCTCTTCGCCGACTTCCTCGGCATACCGGGCCACTACTTTCTGGCACAACCCCACGATCTCCTCCGCCAACTCCACGCCCACGCGCCACGACACCACCACTTGCAGGTTCGGCAAACGTTGTTCCATGGGCAGCATCAGCAGTTCGCCGCGGGCCAGTTCTTCGCCGACCAGCACCGGCGGCAGCGCGCCAATCCCGAAACCGTCGCGCAGCAGCCGGGTGATCGCCGACACTGAGTTCACGCAGTTCATACGCGGCGCAGCAACGCCATTGGCTTGCATCAGGCGGATCACGTCCTGGTGCGGGTGGGAATTTTTCGAATAAGTGATGATGCGTTCCTGGGCCAGGTCGGCAAGGGAGGCATAGTCACGGTTATAGATCGATTGGCTGGCGACGATCCAGGCCATCGGGTGGCTGCCCAGTTCCAGGCTGCGCACGGTTTCCAGGCGCAGCAGGTCGGTTTGCAGGATCAGATCGAGAAAGCCTTTTTGCAGCTGATCGCTGAGGTTCAGCGCGGTATCGGCGACCAATTCGATTTCCACCAGCGGGAAATGGTCCATCAATTCCGCCACCAACGGGCTGAGCCAGGTGTGGATCACTGTGTCCATGGCGCCGATCCGAATCCGTCCGACCTTGCTGCTGGTGGTCTCCAGGGATTGTTTCAAACCTTGCAGGGTCACCATCATCTGCTCGGCATAGTCGAGCACCTTGACGCCTTCCGGGGTCAGGCTCACCCCCCGGGAATCGCGCAGGAACAGCTTCACCCCCAGTTCGCTTTCCAGCACGGCGATGCGGCTGGAGATCGACGCCTGGGTGGTAAAGAGCTTTTCGGCGGTCAGGCGAAAGCTCTTGAGCCTGGCGACCCAAACGAAGGTTTCGAGGAACTTCAAATTCATGGGATCAACTTTTTCTTATGCTTGGATCGGTTTTTATTAGTTGGACGCCGCACGGGGCGAGCGCCAAAAATCGAGTCGTTCCACGATAAGCGGCGTGGGGGTGTCAGGACAAGTTGCGTGTCCGACGGTAAAAATCCCACACTACAAAAAAACAAAGCCTACAGGAGCGACCACCGTGAGCCGCCTGCTACTGAATTGTGATATCGGCGAAAGCTTTGGCAACTGGACCATGGGCCTGGATGCCGAGGTCATGCCGTTCATCGATTGCGCCAACGTGGCCTGCGGCTTTCATGCCGGCGACCCGAGCATCATGCGCAAGACTGTCAGCCTGGCGCTCAAGCATGGCGTGCAAATCGGTGCGCATCCGGCGTACCAGGACCTCCAAGGGTTCGGTCGCCGCTCGATGGCTTACAGCCCTGAAGAAATCCAGGACCTGTTGCACTACCAGATCGGCGCTCTCGATGGCGTTTGCCGTGCCCAGGGCGCCCGCGTCAGCTACGTCAAACCCCACGGTGCGTTGTACAACGACATGATGGCCAAACCCGCGCAACTGCGCGCGGTGATGCAGGCCATTGCGGCCTACGATGCCAGCTTGCCGTTGATGCTGCTGGCCACCTGTGATAACAGCGCAGCCCAGGCGATGGGCGACGAATACGGCCTGACCTTGTGGTTCGAAGCGTTCGCCGACCGTGCTTACGATAGCCACGGCCACCTGGTATCGCGCCAACTGCCGGGCGCAGTGCATCACGACGCTGACACCGTGCTCCAGCAAGCCCTGACTATTGCTCGCGGCGAGCCGCTCAACGCCAGCGATGGCAGCGCCCTGGTGTTGCAGGCCAATACCTTGTGCGTCCATGGCGACAACGCCAGTTCCATCGCCGCCGTGCAACGTATCCGCGCGGCGTTGACGTCAGCATGAAGCCACGCATTGAAGTGGTGGCCATCGATTGTCTGATGGTGCGTCTGTTCGACGTGATCGCCGAAGCCAATATGCCGTGGATGCTCGCCGCTACCCAACAATTGCGCAGCGCTTTCGGCACGGCGTTGGTGGATCTGGTGCCGTCCTATACCACCTTGATGGTGCATTACGAGCTCACCGCGTTGAGCCCGGCCGAGGCGCGGCACCGCATCGATCAAGCCCTCGCCGACCTGCAACCCCAGGCCCAGGGCAGCGGCCAGTGCCATGTTTTGCCGGTGTGGTACGACCTGCGGGTCGGCCCGGAACTGAGCGTGCTCAGCCAGCGTAGCGGCTTGACGGTGGACGAGGTAATCCGCCGCCACAGCGCCCACGAATACCAGGTGTTCGCCCTTGGTTTTGCTCCCGGATTCGCTTTTATGGGCTTGGTGGATGAAGCCCTCGCCACTCCGCGCCTAAGCACCCCGCGCAAACGCGTGGCGGCCGGCAGTGTTGGGATCGCCGAGCGGCAGACCGCTGCCTACCCGGTGGTGTCGCCGGGCGGCTGGAACCTGATCGGCCGCACCCCGGCCAAACTCTTCGACCGCGAGCGCGGCGGCTACAGCCTGATGCAGCCCGGCGACACGGTGCGTTTCCAGGCGGTGGATCACGCCGAATTCATCCGCTTGGGTGGCGATGACACGCCGCTGGAGGCGCAGCCATGAGCCGCTTATCGATCGAGGCCAGCACCCCGCTGTGCCTGTTGCAGGACGCCGGGCGTTTTGGCGTGCGCCACTTGGGCGTCACCCAGGGCGGCGCGCTGGATTGGGTGTCGATGGCCTGGGCCAATTGGCTGCTGGGCAATGCGCTGAACGCTGCGGTGGTGGAAATTACCCTCGGCGGCTTCACCGTAAAGGCCGAGGACTATTGCCTGCTGGCTCTGGCCGGTGCAGACCTGGGTGCGCATATCGACGAGCGCGCCATCAGCCCTGGGCGCAGTTTTGTCCTGCAAAAGGGCCAGCGCCTGCGCTTTACCCAGCCAATCGACGGTGCGCGGGCGTACCTGGCGGCGCCGGGCGGGTTTGATGCACCGGCGGTGCTGGGCAGTTGCGCGACGGTGGTTCGTGAAGCACTCGGAGGTGTGGATGGCTTGGGCAACGCACTGGCCGCAGGCGGTCGGTTGAGCTATTCCGGAACCGGCGGTGCCCTGCAGGAGTTGAGTCAGCCGGCGTTGCCAACCGGCGGCTCACTGGACGTGATTGTCGGCGCGCAGATCGGCCAGTTCAGCGGCCAGAGCCTGTTCGATGCGTTCAACACCGACTGGGCCTTGGACAGCCGTGCCGACCGCATGGGCATGCGCCTGCTGGGCACGCCATTGCAGTATCAGGGGCCGTCGTTGATCTCCGAAGGGATTCCGCTGGGGGCGATCCAAGTGCCGCCGGATGGGCAGCCGATCGTACTGCTCAATGATCGCCAGACTATCGGCGGCTATCCACGGTTGGGCGCGCTGACACCCTTGGCCTTGGCCAGGCTGGCGCAATGTCTGCCGGGGCAGAAAGTGCGATTGGCGCCGGTGGTGCAGGAAACGGCGCATCGGCAGCACATCGAGTATTTGCGCCGCTTCCAAACGGCGGGACGGGCTTGCTCCCGATAGAGTTAGGTCAGTCAATTCGTCAGTGACTGCACCACCGGAATCGGGGGCAAGCCCCCTTCCACACTGGATGTCTGTATTAATTGGAGAAAGTATCTGCGCCGCTTCCAAACAGTGGGAGGGGGCTTGCCCCCGATGACGGCGCGTCAGTGACAGATGGGCAGGCAGACTGCTAAAGGGGGCAAGCCCCACCCACATTGGATGTCGGTATTACTTGGAGAAAGCAATTGCGCCGCTTCCAAATTGTGGGAGGGGGCTTGCCCCCGATGACGGCGCGTCAGTGACAGAGGGGCAGGCAGATTGCACCAGGGGGCAAGCCTCCACATTGGATCTGGTGTTATTTGGACAGGTAGCGCATGCCTTCTTCCAGCCCGCGCAGCGTCAGCGGGTACATCTGGTCTTCCACCAACTCCCGCACAATCCCGGTGGAGGCCGTAAACCCCCAAGTGTCCTTGGGGTATGGGTTTATCCAGATCAGCTTCTTGTACTTGGCCATGAAGCGCTGCATCCACACATACCCGGGCTCTTCGTTCCAGTGCTCGACGCTGCCGCCGGCCTGGGTGATTTCGTACGGCGCCATCGAAGCGTCGCCGATAAAAATCACTTTGTAGTCGGCACCGTACTTGTGCAGTAAGTCTTGGGTGGAGGTGCGCTCCGAGGTGCGGCGCTGGTTGTTTTTCCACACCGACTCGTACACGAAGTTATGGAAGTAGAAGTACTCCAAGTGCTTGAACTCGGTCTTGCACGCGGAGAACAGTTCTTCGCAGATCTTCACATGGGCATCCATCGAGCCGCCGATATCGAACAGCAATAGCAGCTTGATGGTGTTGCGCCGTTCCGGGCGCATCTGAATGTTCAGCAAGCCGGCATCGCGGGCGGTGTGGTCGATGGTGCCGTCGATATCCAACTCTTCCGCCGCCCCTTGGCGCGCGAATTTGCGCAGGCGGCGCAGGGCCACTTTGATGTTGCGCGTGCCCAGTTCCACCTGGTCGTCGAGGTTTTTGTATTCGCGCTGGTCCCAGACTTTGACGGCCTTGCCCTGGCGCTTGCCGGCGTCGCCGACGCGAATGCCTTCCGGGTTATAACCGCCGGAACCGAACGGGCTGGTGCCGCCGGTGCCGATCCACTTGTTGCCGCCCGCGTGGCGTTCTTTCTGTTCTTCCAGGCGCTTCTTGAATTCCTCGATCAGCTTGTCGAGGCCGCCCAGGGACTGGATCTGCGCACGCTCTTCATCGCTGAGCGAACGCTCGAATTCCTTGCGCAGCCAGTCTTCGGGGATCAGCGCCTGTAGGTGATCATCGAGTTTTTCCAGGCCGTTGAAATACGCGCCGAAGGCCCGGTCGAACTTGTCGAAATGCCGCTCGTCCTTGACCAGGATCGCCCGGGCCAAGTAGTAAAACTCGTCCATGTCGGCGAAGGTCACGCGTTGTTTGAGCGCGTTGATCAGGTCGAGCAGTTCACGTACCGACACCGGCACCTTGGCTGCGCGCATTTCATTGAACAGGTTGAGCAACATCAGCGATTACCGCGACGGCTCATGAACGCCAGGCGCTCCAGCAACTGCACGTCCTGCTCGTTCTTCACCAGGGCGCCGGCCAATGGCGGAATGGCCTTGGTCGGATCGCGCTCGCGCAGCACCGCCTCGCCGATATTGTCGGCCATCAGCAGCTTGAGCCAGTCCACCAGTTCGGAAGTGGAGGGTTTTTTCTTCAGGCCGGGGACTTTGCGCACGTCGAAGAACACGTCCAGCGCTTCGCTGACCAGGTCTTTCTTGATGTCGGGGTAGTGCACATCGACGATCTTTTGCAGGGTGGTGCGATCCGGAAAGGCGATGTAGTGGAAGAAGCAGCGGCGCAGGAACGCGTCCGGCAGCTCTTTTTCATTGTTGGAGGTAATGATGATGATCGGGCGTTTTTTGGCCTTGATGGTCTCGTCGATTTCGTAGACGTAGAACTCCATCTTGTCGAGTTCTTGCAGCAGGTCGTTGGGGAACTCGATGTCGGCCTTGTCGATTTCATCGATCAGCAGAATCACGCGCTCATCGGACTCGAAGGCTTCCCAGAGCTTGCCTTTCTTCAGGTAGTTGCGCACGTCGTGCACCTTGTCCACGCCCAACTGCGAGTCGCGCAGGCGGCTGACCGCGTCGTACTCGTACAGGCCTTGGTGGGCCTTGGTGGTGGACTTGATGTGCCAGGTAATCAGCTTGGCGCCGAAGGATTCGGCCAGTTGCTCGGCGAGCATGGTCTTGCCCGTGCCCGGCTCGCCCTTGACCAGTAGCGGACGCTCCAGGGTGATGGCAGCGTTGACGGCCAGTTTCAGGTCATCGGTGGCAACGTAGGCCTGGGTGCCTTCGAACTTCATCGGTGTTTCCTCGAATTCATCAATGCCCGGACTATACCGCGCGGCCCCGGCGACTGTGAACGCAGACGGGTTATTCAGTCTCTGAATGGCCGGTCACTCTGCGCGCTCAGTCGGCGCTCGGCTTGGGTTGTTCATAGCGCGCGTTGAACGCCTGAATAAAGCCGTTGCGCAAAATCGCCACCACGGCCCAGAACGCGCTGACATCTTGCTGATGCACGCTGCCGCTCAGTTCAACGCGGGTGGCGAACTGGTTTTTGCGTTGGTTCTTCAGCACGGTCTCGCTGGCGCCCACCACGGCCTCCCAGATTGAGCGGAAGATGTTCTTGTCTTTGTTTTCCACGTCCTGCTGCCAGTCGAACACTTCCACATCCCGCAGCAACGGCTTGATGTAGCCGCTCAGTTGGCCCTTTTCAGCCTGGGCCTCAATGACCAGATCGCCAGTGCCGGCCTTGAAATCGAACTTGCCGTAGGCCGAGGCAAAGTCGTTCATGCGCTTGAGCTGCAAGTCGCGGGCGCGGAAGCGGAATTCAAAGTCTTCGAAATTGCTCAAGGGGTCGAAGGTGGCACTGGCTTCTAGCGGGGCCTGGCCCAGCAGCAGTGCTTTACCATCGAAGCGCGCATCGCGCCTGCCTTCGGTGTCGACCACATTGGTCAGGTTATAGAAGCTGGCATTGACGCCGGTGGCGTTGATGTTCACCGCCGGTTTGGAATTGAAGTTATGGAACGCGATCTTGCCGTCTTCGATGCGCACCTCGTTGAGGGTGATCGGCAGCAACTTGCCCAGTTGCTCGCGCCAGTCGGTGCCCTTACCGGTCTGGGACGCCTGCTTGTTGGCGCCGCCGTCGACAAAATTGATTTCCGGCCGCACAAAGTGGCCTTCGGCGACGACCGCATGGTCGTACCACAGCGAATGCCAGCTCACCGCGAACTCGATCAGTGGCGCCTTGACGAACGGCACCGGCACCTTGCCGTCCACCTTAACGATCTGCAAGCCGTTGATGCGATAGGCGCCGCGCCACAGGGCCAAGTCCACGTCGGCGATTTCGCCGCGGTAGTCGCCCATATTGGCCAGTTTGTCATTCAGGTAATTGCGCACCAGGTAGGGCAGGGCGATGTTCAGGGCGATCAGCACCACCACCAACCCGGCGACGGTCCATAGCGGCCAACTGTAGCGACGTTTCATGGGGCAGTTCTCCTTGCTCGTAAGCAGATGGACTGTCGCGCCGGCCTCAACGTTCCTCCGACTGGACGCCTAGTACGACCCGGCATACCCTTGAAGCCTTTCGCACATCGCCCAATAGGACCCGCCATGAGCCGCATTTTTGCAGATAACGCGCACTCCATCGGTAACACGCCCCTGGTTCAGATCAACCGCATCGCCCCGCGTGGCGTGACCATTCTGGCCAAGATCGAAGGGCGCAACCCCGGTTACTCGGTGAAGTGCCGCATCGGTGCAAACATGATCTGGGACGCCGAAAGCAGCGGCAAACTCAAGCCGGGCATGACCATCGTCGAACCCACCTCCGGCAACACCGGCATCGGCCTGGCGTTCGTCGCCGCCGCCCGTGGCTACAAGTTGCTGCTGACCATGCCGGCCTCCATGAGCCTGGAACGGCGCAAGGTGCTCAAGGCCCTCGGCGCCGAGCTGGTACTGACCGAGCCGGCCAAAGGCATGAAAGGCGCTATCGAGAAGGCCGGCGAGATCGTCGCCAGCGACCCGGCCCAGTACTTTATGCCGGCCCAGTTCGAAAACCCGGCCAACCCGGCTATTCACGAAAAAACCACCGGCCCGGAAATCTGGAACGACACCGATGGCGCCGTGGATGTGCTGGTGGCGGGCGTGGGCACTGGTGGCACCATCACCGGCGTGTCGCGCTATATCAAAAATATCCAAGGCAAGCCGATTCTGTCGGTGGCGGTCGAGCCGATCGGTTCGCCGGTGATCACCCAGACCCTGGCCGGTGAAGAGGTCAAGCCCAGCCCGCACAAGATCCAGGGGATCGGCGCCGGGTTCGTGCCGAAGAACCTCGACCTGTCGATGGTCGACCGCGTGGAACTGGTGAGCGACGAGGAATCCAAGGCCATGGCTCTGCGTTTGATGCAGGAAGAGGGGATCTTGTGCGGGATTTCCTGCGGCGCCGCGATGGCGGTGGCGGTGCGCCTGGCACAGAAACCGGAGATGCAGGGCAAGACTATCGTGGTGGTGCTGCCGGATTCCGGTGAGCGTTACCTGTCGAGCATGCTGTTCAGCGATCTGTTCACTGAGCAGGAAAACCAGGCTTGATGCAGGTCAGCTGGTCGGTGCGGGCCTTCTGCATAATGGCGCAACTGTTTATCATGGCCGGCTGCTACGTCTGGCACCCCTCCAACGGGGTGCTGTCGGCCAGACGCTTATTTCCAGGAGTTGCTGCATGACCTTTTCTCTGACCGCCAAACTGTCGGTGCTGCTGTTGTTTATCGGCAGCACGCTGTACGTGCACCTGCGCGGCAAGGCGCGTTTGCCGATGTTGCGCCAGTTCGTCAACCATTCGGCGCTGTTCGCCCCGTATAACGCCTTGATGTACCTGTTTTCGGCGGTGCCGTCCAAGCCGTACCTGGACCGCAGCAAATTCCCGGAGCTGGATGTGCTCAAGGACAACTGGGAAGTGATCCGCGAAGAGGCCATGCACCTGTTCGACGAGGGTTACATCCGCGCCGCCGAAAAGAACAACGACGCCGGTTTCGGTTCGTTCTTCAAAAAGGGCTGGAAGCGTTTCTACCTAAAGTGGTACGACAAGCCCCTGCCGTCGGCCGAGGCGCTGTGCCCGAAGACCGTGGCGCTGGTGAGTAGCATCCCCAACGTCAAGGGCGCGATGTTCGCGCTATTGCCGGGCGGCAGCCACCTCAACCCGCACCGCGACCCGTTCGCCGGTTCCCTGCGCTATCACTTGGGCTTGTCCACGCCCAATTCCGACGACTGCCGCATCTTCGTCGACGGCCAGGTGTACGCCTGGCGCGACGGTGAAGACGTGATGTTCGACGAAACCTATGTGCATTGGGTCAAGAACGAGACCGAGCAGACCCGCGTGATCCTGTTCTGCGACATCGAGCGTCCGCTGAGTAACCGCCTGATGACCCGCGTCAACCGTTGGGTCAGCAAACAGCTGGGCCGCGCCACCGCACCGCAGAACCTCGACGACGAGCGCGTGGGTGGGATCAACCAGGCGTATGCCTGGAGCAAGACCTTCAGCGACAAGTTCAGCGGTGTGGTCAAACAGTGGAAGCGCAAGCATCCGAAGGCTTACCGCATTGCGCGGCCGGTGCTGGCGGTAGTGGTGTTGGTACTGCTGTGGAAGTGGTTGTTCGGCTGATCTGAAGCGTTAAACGCGGTCAAAATGTGGGAGGGGGCTTGCTCCCGATAACGGTGGATCAGTCATGGATGTTTTGACTGACATACCGCCATCGGGGGCAAGCCCCCTCCACATTTGATCTCCTGTGTTCTTAAGAGGCAATCAGCTGCCGCAGCACATAGTGCAGAATTCCCCCCGACTTGAAGTACTCCACTTCATTCAAGGTATCGATCCGGCACAGCACCTCGACCTTCTCCGTGCCGCCATCCTCCCGGGTAATCACCAGCGTCAGGTTCATACGTGGCACGATCTCCACGTCGCTCAGCCCCAGGATATCGATCTTCTCCTTACCGGTGAGTTTGAGCGCCTTGCGGTTCTGATCCAGCTTGAACTGCAACGGCAACACGCCCATACCCACCAGGTTGGAGCGGTGGATGCGCTCGAAACTCTCGGCAATCACCGCTTTGACCCCCAGCAGATTGGTGCCCTTGGCTGCCCAATCGCGGCTGGAGCCGGTGCCGTATTCCTGCCCGGCGATCACCACCAGCGGCGTGCCTGTAGCCTGGTATTTCATCGCGGCGTCGTAGATCGCCATCTTCTCGCCAGTGGGGATATACAGCGTATTGCCACCTTCCTCGCCGCCGAGCATTTCGTTGCGGATGCGGATATTGGCAAAGGTGCCGCGCATCATCACTTCATGGTTGCCCCGACGTGAGCCGTAGGAGTTGAAGTCGCGCGGTTCCACGCCCTGTTCGCGCAGGTAGCGGCCGGCTGGGCTGTCGACCTTGATATTACCGGCGGGGGAGATGTGGTCGGTTGTCACCGAATCCCCCAACAACGCCAGCACGTTCGCACCTTTGACGTCCTTGATGACCGGCAGCGGCCCGGCAATGTCGTCGAAGAACGGCGGGTGCTGGATGTAGGTCGAGTCTTTCTGCCACACATAGGTGGCGGCTTGTGGCACCTCAATGGCCTGCCATTGCTCATCCCCGGCAAACACTTCGGCGTACTCCTTGTGGAACATGCCAGTGCTGACCTGGGCCACGGCGTCGGCGATTTCCTGGCTGCTGGGCCAAATGTCCTTGAGGTATACCGGGTTGCCCTGCTGGTCGTTACCCAACGGCTCGCTGCTGATATCGATGCGCACGGTGCCCGCCAGGGCGTAGGCCACTACCAGGGGCGGCGATGCCAGCCAGTTGGTTTTCACCAGCGGATGCACGCGGCCTTCGAAGTTGCGGTTGCCGGACAAAACCGATGCCACGGTGAGGTCGGCTTTCTGGATGGCTTTTTCGATCGGCTCGGGCAAGGGCCCGGAGTTACCGATGCAGGTGGTGCAGCCATAACCCACCAGATCGAAACCGAGCTTGTCCAAGTATTGCGTGAGCCCCGCGGCCTTGTAGTAGTCGGTGACCACTTTGGAGCCGGGCGCCAGGGAGCTTTTCACCCAGGGTTTGCGCGTCAGGCCTTTTTCCACGGCCTTCTTGGCCACCAGGCCGGCGGCCATCATCACGCTGGGGTTGGAGGTATTGGTGCAGGAGGTGATCGCGGCGATCACCACGGCGCCGTTTTTCAGGCGATAGGTCTGACCGTCGAAGTCGTAATCGGCTTCACCCACCAGGTCGGCATTGCCTACGGCGACACCGCCGCCGCCTTCGCTTTCCAGGCGACCTTCTTCTTTATTGGTGGGTTTGAACTGCAGGTCGAGAAAGTCGCTGAATGCCTGGCCGACATTCGGCAGCGCCACCCGGTCCTGGGGACGCTTCGGCCCGGCCAGGCTGGCTTCGACGCTGCCCATGTCCAGGGCCAGGCTGTCGGTGAACACCGGCTCCTGGCCCGCGTGACGCCACAGGCCTTGGGCCTTGGTGTACGCCTCGACCAGTTTGACGGTTTCTGTCGGACGGCCCGAGAGGCGCAGGTAGTCCAGGGTCACTTCATCGACCGGGAAAAAGCCGCAAGTGGCGCCGTATTCCGGGGCCATGTTGGCGATGGTGGCGCGGTCCGCCAGGGGCAGGTCGGCCAGGCCGTCGCCATAGAACTCGACGAACTTACCCACCACGCCTTTCTTGCGCAGCATCTGAGTCACCGTCAGCACCAGGTCGGTGGCGGTGATGCCTTCCTTGAGTTTGCCGGTGAGCTTGAAGCCGATCACTTCGGGGATCAGCATCGACACCGGCTGGCCGAGCATCGCCGCCTCTGCTTCGATACCACCCACGCCCCAGCCGAGCACGCCCAGGCCGTTGATCATGGTGGTGTGGGAGTCGGTGCCCACCAGGGTGTCGGGGAACGCATAAGTGCGGCCGTCTTCGTCTTTGGTCCAGACCGTGCGGCCCAGGTATTCGAGGTTGACCTGGTGGCAAATGCCGGTGCCCGGCGGCACCACGCTGAAGTTGTCGAAGGCGCTCTGGCCCCAACGCAGGAAGGCATAGCGTTCGCCGTTGCGCTGCATTTCGATGTCGACGTTCTGCTCGAAGGCGTCGGCATTGCCGAACTTGTCGACCATCACCGAATGGTCGATCACCAAATCGACGGGAGAGAGCGGGTTGATGCGCTGCGGGTCGCCACCGGCCTTGGCCACGGCGGCGCGCATGGCGGCCAGGTCGACCACGGCGGGTACGCCGGTAAAGTCTTGCATCAGCACGCGGGCGGGGCGGTACTGGATCTCGCGGTCGGACTGGCGCTCTTTGAGCCAGGCGGCGATGGCCTTGAGGTCGGCGCCGGTGACCGTTTTGTTGTCTTCCCAGCGCAGCAGGTTCTCCAGCAGCACTTTGAGCGACATCGGCAGCTTATCCAAGTCACCCAGGCTCTTGGCGGCTTCCGGCAGGCTGAAGTAGTGGTAGGTCTTGCTGTCTATTTCAAGGGTCTTAAGGGTTCTCAGGCTATCAAGCGATGACATGACACGACTCCTTATGGTCCGCACGGCCACGGACCTGACGGGACGAACAGAGCTATCACGTTAGCCCTGTTTTGATTAGCAGGCTAATAACTGGACTCTATGGTGAAGTCCAAGGTTCCGAACTCGGCTATCATGCGCGCGTTTTCATGACAGACATTGCGATAGCGCAAGGTCCGTCGAGTCGCCAGGAGAGTTGATGAACACCCTTTTTATGCACTGCCGCCCAGGGTTTGAAGGCGAAGTCTGTTCCGAGATCGCGGAACACGCCGCGCGCCTGAACGTGTCCGGCTACGCCAAGGCCAAGACCGGCAGCGCCTGCGCCGAATTTGTCTGCACCGAAGAAGACGGCGCCCAGCGCTTGATGCACGGCCAGCGCTTTGCCGAGCTGATCTTCCCGCGGCAATGGGCGCGTGGGGTATTTATCGACTTGCCGGAAACCGACCGCATCAGCGTGATCCTTGCCCACCTGCGCGAATTTCCGGTGTGCGGCAGCCTGTGGCTGGAAATGGTCGACACCAATGATGGCAAAGAGCTGTCGAACTTCTGCAAGAAATTCGAAGTACACCTGCGCAAAGCCCTGCTCAATGCCGGCCGGCTGGTGGATGACCCGAGCAAACCGCGCCTGCTGTTGACCTTCAAGAGCGGCCGCGAAGTGTTTATGGGCCTGGCCGAGTCGAACAACTCGGCAATGTGGCCCATGGGTATCCCCCGTTTGAAATTCCCCCGCGAAGCCCCCAGCCGCTCAACCTTGAAGCTGGAAGAGGCTTGGCACCACTTTATCCCCCGCGACCAGTGGGACGAGCGCCTGCACGGCGACATGACCGGCGTCGACCTTGGCGCCGCGCCGGGTGGCTGGACCTGGCAGTTGGTCAACCGTGGCATGCTGGTGACCGCCATCGACAACGGCCCCATGGCCGAGAGCTTGATGGACACCGGCCTGGTGCAGCATCTGATGGCCGACGGTTTCACTTTCGTGCCCAAGCAGCCGGTGGACTGGATGGTCTGCGACATCGTCGAGAAACCCGCGCGTAATGCGGCGCTGTTGGAAACCTGGATCGGCGAAGGGCATTGCCGCGAAGCGGTGGTCAACCTCAAGTTGCCGATGAAACAGCGCTATGCCGAGGTCAAGCGCTTGCTGGAGCGCATCGAGGAAGGCTTCAAGGCGCGTGGCGTTCGTGTGGAAATCGGCTGTAAGCAGCTGTACCACGACCGTGAAGAAGTGACCTGCCACCTGCGTCGGCTGGAAAGCGTAAAGAAACCCAAGGCCCGCTGATCCACCGCCCAAATGTGGGAGCGGGCTGGCCCGCGAAAGCGGTATAACTGTCGAAATTTATGTTGAATGTGCCCGCGTCTTCGCGAGCAAGCTCGCTCCCACAGGAAATCGAGCTGGTTTTAGGAGTGAAATATGAGTCTTGAATTGCCCGTCGACGCCACCCTCGACGCCACCGGCCTCAACTGCCCGGAACCGGTGATGATGCTGCACCAGCACATCCGCGACTTGCCGGCAGGCGGCTTGCTCAAGGTGATTGCGACCGACCCGTCGACCCGTCGCGATATCCCCAAGTTCTGTGTGTTTCTGGACCACGAACTGGTGGAGCAGCAGGAGCAGGCCGGCACCTACCTGTACTGGATTCGCAAAAAAGCCGATTAACCCCGTGCCTTGTCGGCCCGAATGCGCCGGCGCGCGCTACGCGCCAGGCGTATCAGCAACATCCCCGCCGCGCAGCTCAGACCCACGATCAACCCTTGCCACAAGCCGCTCGGGCCGCTGGGTTCGCCGAGCCAGTGGGTCAGCCCCAGGGCATAGCCCACCGGCAATCCCACGCCCCAATAGGCAAACAGGGTCAGCACCATGGTCACCCGCGTATCTTGGTAGCCGCGCAGCGCACCGGCGGCGGTAACTTGGATCGAGTCTGAGAACTGGAACAGCGCCGAGAACACAATCAAGGTAGACGCCAGATGGATTACCACCGGGTCCGGGGTGTAAATGCTTGCGATCTGTTCGCGAAACAGCAGCATCAAACTGCAGGACAGGCACGCATACGCCAGCGCCGTGCCCATGCCGACCCCGGCGGCGAAGCGCGCTTCACGCGGCTCGCCACGCCCCAGGGCCTGGCCGACGCGCACGGTGACCGCCATGCTCAGGGAGTAGGGGATCATAAACACCAGGGAACTGACGTTCAGCGCGATCTGATGCCCCGACACCACCGTGGCGCCCAGGCTGCCGAGCAGCAGGGCGATTACCGCGAAGATGCTCGATTCGGCAAAGATCGCCACGCCAATCGGCAGGCCAATGCCCAGCACGCGTTTGATCACTGCCCATTGCGGCCAATCGAAGCGTTTGAACAACTCGCTGCTCTGGTAGGCGGCGCCCCAGCGCGTCCAGCCGGCCAGGCCGAGCATCATCACCCACATCGCAATGGCCGTGGCCCAGCCGCAACCTACGCCGCCCATGGCCGGCACGCCAAAATGGCCGTAGATGAAGATGTAGTTCAGCGGAATATTCAGCGCCAGGCCGATCAGGCCCATAACCATGCTTGGCCGGGTGCGGCCCAGGCCGTCGCTGAAACAGCGCAACACGTAATACAACGCCACCGCCGGCATGCCCGCGGCGATGCCGTGCAGGTAACCCATGGACGGCGCGATCAGGTCGGGTTCCACCTTCATGGCATGCAAAATCGGTTCGGCGCACAGCAGCAATAATGCGCCGATGGCCCCGACGACCACCGCCAACCACAATGACTGACGGACCAACGGCCCGATCTCGCTGAACTGACCGGCGCCGTAACGCTGGGCGACTTTCGGCGTGGTGGCCAGCAGTGTGCCGGTCATCAGCAGGTACACCGGAATCCAGATCGAATTACCCAGGCCCACCGCCGCCAGATCCTGGGGGCTGACGCGTCCGGCCATCACCGCGTCGACAAAGCTCATGGCGGTGGTCGCCAGTTGGCCGATCATGATCGGCAGCGCGAGCGTCAACAGATCGCGCACCTCCCGGCTGATGCGGGCGGGGGCGGGTGAGGGGGGCGGTGGCAGTGTTCACGTACGGGTGTCCAGTCGAAAGGTGCGCAAGGACGGCGGATTCTACGCCTTGACGCAATGGTCAGGAAAAAAGCTGTGTTAGGGATTTGTAAGCGAGGCCCGCGATCCCTGTACACTGCCTGTCCGCCAAAGGAGCCTGCCATGCTGATTGTTGCCGACGAAAATATCCCGCTGCTCGACGCGTTTTTCCAAGGGTTCGGCGAGATTCGCCGAGTGCCGGGCCGTTCCATCGACCGTGCGACCGTCGAGCAGGCCGACGTGCTGTTGGTGCGCTCGGTGACCAACGTCAACCGCGCCTTGCTTGAGGGCTCGTCGGTGCGTTTTGTCGGCACCTGCACCATCGGCACCGACCATTTGGACCTGGATTACTTCAAGCAGGCCGGTATCCAGTGGGCCAGCGCCCCCGGTTGCAACGCCCGCGGCGTGGTGGACTATGTGCTGGGTAGCCTGCAGACCCTGGCCGAGATCGAAGGGGTGGACCTCACCCGGCGCACCTATGGCGTGGTTGGCGCCGGTGAAGTGGGCGGGCGGTTGGTTCAGGTGCTCAAGGGCCTGGGCTGGAACGTGCTGGTGTGCGACCCGCCGCGCCAGATTGCCGAAGACGGTGATTACGTCAGCCTCGGGCAGATCATCGAGCAGTGCGACGTGATCAGCCTGCACACGCCGTTGATCAAGTCCGGCAATGCCGCTACCTGGCACTTGTTCGACCGTCAGCGCCTCAACCAGCTCAAGCACGGCGCGTGGCTGATCAATGCCAGCCGCGGTCCGGTGGTGGATAACGCCGCGCTGCGCGAGGTGCTGCTGGAACGTGAAGATCTGCAAGCCGTGCTCGATGTGTGGGAGGGCGAGCCTGAGGTCGATGTGGCACTGGCCGATCTATGCGTGCTGGCCACGCCGCATATCGCCGGTTACAGCCTGGACGGCAAACAGCGCGGTACGGCGCAGATCTATCAAGCGTTTTGTACCTATCTGGGGCAGGTGCCGAGTATCCAGCTGAGTGATCTGCTGCCGCCGCCGTGGTTGGCCGAAGTGCATTTGAACGCCGCCACGGACCCGGCCTGGGCGCTGGCGACGCTGTGCCGCAGCGTTTACGACCCGCGCCGTGACGATGCGGATTTTCGCCGTAGCCTGGTCGGCACCGTGCAAGAGCAACGTCTGGCCTTTGACCTGCTGCGCAAGCACTACCCGGAGCGCCGCGAGATCGAGGGTTTGAAAGTGCGGATCAACGGGGAGTCGGCGGCGCTGGCCAAGTTGGTCACTGCCCTCGGTGCCGAAGCCCTGTAGGAACGCCGTGCATAAAAAACCCGGCCACCGGGGCCGGGTTTGAAAGAGCGTGGGCGCTTCAGCCTTGCTTGGCAGGCTTGACCAGTCGCTGTTCCAGCGCGCTGCAGGCTTGCTGGATCATCTCTTCGGTAATCTGCACATCGTTGCCATCGGCATCGACATACCAGCACGGCAGCTGCTGCGGCTGGCGGATTACTTCGATTTTGGCATCGCTGCTGTGTTGCAAGGTCATGGCCTGTCTCCTCATCAGGTTGTGTACCTACTCTAAATCCCCCGCGTGACCGAGCTATTACAACTCCTTACAAGATCACCGGTTCGAACACCTACTCCAACAGAAACCGCCAACGATTTCCAGCCGGGCGTTAGACCGATAGCCTCTAGTGGCCAGCATCGACGGGCATAATTAACTGGACTCATTGTTATTTGCCCAAGTTCCCCCAATGTTGAACTACAGATTCCTTACCGGTGATGCCTTCCATGCTCTCAGTCCGTCAACGCCGTGCGATTCGCCTGGCCAGCCGCTTCATCGCGCCCTATCGCTGGCAGGCGTTGGGTGCCCTGGTGGCGCTGATCGTCACCGCCGGCATCACCTTGTCCATGGGGCAGGGCATTCGCCTGCTGGTGGATCAGGGCTTCATGACCCAGTCGCCGCACCTGCTCAACCAATCCATCGGCCTGTTTATGGTGTTGGTGCTGGGCCTGGCGGTCGGCACCTTTGCGCGCTTTTACCTGGTGTCGTGGATCGGCGAGCGGGTGGTGGCGGATATCCGGCGGCAGGTGTTCAACCACTTGATCTATCTGCACCCTGGGTTCTATGAAAACAACCGCAGCTCGGAAATCCAGTCGCGCCTGACCACCGACACCACCCTATTGCAGTCGGTGATCGGTTCATCGCTGTCGCTGTTCCTGCGCAATGGGTTGATGGTGATCGGCGGCATCGTGCTGCTGTTTGTCACCAACCCCAAACTCACCAGCATCGTGGTGGTTGCGCTGCCGCTGGTGCTGGCGCCGATTCTGATCTTCGGCCGTCGGGTGCGCAGTTTGTCGCGCCAGAGCCAGGACCGCATTGCCGATGTGGGCAGCTATGTGGCCGAGACCCTTGGCCAGATCAAGACCGTGCAGGCCTACAACCATCAAGTGCAGGACGAGCAGCGCTTTGCCGTCACCGTCGAACAGGCGTTCAGTACTGCGCGTAAACGCATCGCCCAGCGAGCCTGGCTGATTACCCTGGTGATCATGCTGGTGCTCGGCGCGGTGGGGGTGATGCTGTGGGTGGGCGGCATGGACGTGATCAACGGGCGCATTTCCGGTGGTGAGCTGGCGGCATTCGTGTTCTACAGCCTGATCGTCGGCAGCGCCGTCGGCACGCTGAGCGAGGTGCTCGGCGAACTGCAGCGCGCCGCCGGTGCGGCGGAGCGCATCGCCGAGTTGTTGCAGTCGACCAACCAGATCCAAGCACCAGCTGCTGGCAGCGTGCCACTGCCCGAGCGGGTCAGCGGCCGCATGGAACTGCAAGACCTGCGTTTTTCCTACCCGTCGCGGCCGGACAGCTACGCCATCGATGGCCTGACGCTGACGATCAATCCTGGCGAGACCTTGGCACTGGTCGGGCCGTCCGGCGCGGGCAAGTCGACGATTTTCGATCTATTGTTGCGCTTCTACGATCCCCAGCAAGGCCGCATCCTGCTCGAAGGCCAGCCGCTGACCGCCCTCGACCCCATGGACTTGCGCCGCCACTTCGCCCTGGTGTCCCAGAGCCCCGCGCTGTTTTTCGGCAGCGTCGAAGAGAACATCCGCTACGGCAACCCGAATGCCACACGCGAGCAGGTCGAAGCCGCCGCGCGCATTGCCCACGCCCACGACTTCATTCTGCAAATGCCCGACGGTTACCAGACGCACCTCGGTGATGGGGGGCAGGGCCTCTCCGGCGGCCAACGCCAACGCCTGGCCATCGCCCGCGCGCTGTTGGTGGACGCGCCGATCCTGCTGCTGGACGAGGCCACCAGCGCCCTCGATGCCCAGAGCGAACACCTGATCCAACAGGCCCTGCCGCAACTTATGCAAGGGCGCACCACCCTGGTCATCGCCCACCGGCTGGCCACTGTGAAGAACGCCGATCGAATTGCCGTGATGGATCAAGGAAAACTGATGGCGGTGGGCACTCATCAACAGTTGATTGCAAGCAACCCGCTGTATGCGCGGTTGGCGGCGTTGCAGTTCAGCGATGGGGAAGAATCGGCCAGCTAGGCGATTGTTAGCGGTGATCAGCTCCCATTCCACAGGAGGGGAGCTACTGGATTCCACGCTCCATAAAAAATGCCCGTATCTTCCAATACGGGCATTTATCTTCACGCTTGAGCGGGTTGCTGCTTCAGCCTTCACTGATCGTCAAAATACCGCTCATGCCAATCCACCAATGGCTGTGGCGAGTTGAGCTTCTGCCCGTAGATCACCGAATAAGACAGCACGTTCTGTACGTATTGTCGGGTTTCGTCGAACGGGATGCTCTCCACCCACACGTCGAAACTCAAGTGGTCGGCCCCGCGCAGCCACTGGCGTACGCGGCCGGGGCCGGCGTTGTAGGCGGCGGAGGCGAGCACGCGGTTGCCGTTGAACTGGCTGTGCACTTGGCTCAGGTAAGCGGCGCCCAGTTGGATGTTTTTGTCCGGGTCCAGTACTTGAGACGGGGAGGCCAGTGGGATGCTGAATTTGCGCGCGGTGTCCTTGGCGGTGCCGGGCATCAGTTGCATCAGGCCGCTGGCACCGACGCCGGAACGGGCGTCGTCCATAAAGGCGCTTTCCTGGCGGGTAATAGCGAACACCCAGCTTGAATGCAGCCCGCGTACCTTGGCTTCGCGCACCAGTGTGTCGCGGTGGGCCATCGGGAAACGAATATCCAAGTCATCCCAGTACTGGGCTTGGCTGATGGTGCGGATGGCCGGGAAGTACCATTTCATGTCGTAGGCCAGTTTGGCTTGGGCGACCATCTCGTCACGGTTGAAGTGACGGCTGACGTGATACCACTCGCGGCGGCCGTCGACGATTTGCCCGCGCGCGTAGAACTCCAGGGCACGGCGCACGCCAGGCGTATTGCGCACCTTGTTGACCAGCGCCTGGCTCATCAGCAGCGGCTTGTTTTTCAACTGATAAGGCGCTTTGGAACGGTCGGCGGCCAGGAAGCCATAAAAGTCCCGTTCCTGGGCGAGGTTTTTGTACAGCACCAACGCCTGCGGGTTTTTCGGCTCGGCCAATTCCAGGCTGCGGGCCTGCCAGTAGCGCCAGCGGTTGCTGGTGGCCAGGTCCTGCGGGAGTTTGCGGGTCAGCTGGTAGGCATCTTCCCAGCGCGCCAGGCGCAACAGTAGGCGCAGGCGCCATTCGGAGACCGTATTGTCGCGCAGTTCCGGGTCGTATTTGGTCATCACCTCAAGGGCGCGCGGGTCGAAGCGTTTGGCCAGGGTCAGGCCTATTTCGCGGGCGATCGCGACTTTTTCGTCACGGGAGAAGTGCATGCTACTGGCATAGCCATCGAGCAGCGCCATGGCCTTGTCCGGGTCCTGACGGGCCAGGCGACGCAGGCCCAAGCCCACGGCGTCGGACATCGCCTCGGTGGCCGGCAGGAAGCGCGACGGATCACTGAGCATGTCGGGCTTCTGCGCTACGTCCACCATCAAACGGCCTTGGGCGCCCAGGGCCGGCAGGGTTTTTACCAGGCTGTTGGCCAGCGCGTAATTGCGCGCTTCGGCGGCGAGCTTGGCGCGGTCCCAGATTTTCTGTTCGGTGAGTTGGCCGTCGGCGGCCCACTGGCCAAAAGTCACATCACAGGCGGCCGGTTGGGATTTGCCGGTCATCCAGAGTTTTTCGGCGGTTTTGTAGCCTTCGGCTTTCAGGTTGTGAGTGAGTTGGTATTGGCCGTGCAGGCAGTCCAGCTCGACGAAATTGAGCTTGGGGTCGTAGTACTTTTCAAAGGTCTGCCAGTCACCACGCTCGGCCAGCCAGCGCAACCAGCGCAGCTTCATCCAGTTGGCCTGGGGCAGGTCGCCGTTTTTGGCGAGGAATTGTTCGATTTCTTCGTTGCTGGCGCTCTTCAGGCGTGCGGTCAGCTCGTCGTAGGCCAGGTATGGCGTCAGTGGATAATCGGCCAGGGCCTGGCTGTATTGCATGTACGGGCCGGTATCGCCCTTGACCAGGGCGCGCTTGGCCTCATCGTAATATTGACGTTGAGTGGTGAGGTCCACAGCCTGGGCGGATTGAACGGCGGTGGCGGAAAGAAGCAGACAGGATAAAAAGTTGAAAAGGCGACTGCGCATGAGACATCCGTGCAGAGAAATCACGACTAGCACCGGCACCGCCGACGCTGATTGCCCCTAGCTTAGCCTTTTGCCAGCGGCCCGTGAAAGCTTTGCAGGATGGTTCCTGCAAGTTCGCTGCAAATGTCCTACAGAACGTGTCAACAACGAAAATGCCAGCCGCATCCCACCCTCAACTCAGGTAGAATGCGCGCCCAGTTTTTGGAGAAGCGTATGACCCTGCTCAAATTCAGCGATGTGTCCCTTGCTTTCGGCGCTATGCCGTTGTTGGACAAGGTGTCCTGGCAGATCGCCCGTGGTGAGCGGGTGTGCATCATCGGCCGCAACGGCACCGGCAAGTCCAGCATGATGAAGCTGGTCAAAGGCGATCAGAAGCCCGACGACGGCTCCGTGTGGCGCGCCCCGGGCCTGAAGATCGGCGAATTGCCCCAGGAATTGCCGGTGGCCGACGGACGGACAGTGTTCGACGTGGTTGCCGAAGGCCTGGACGGCGTCGGCGCACTGCTCGCCGAGTACCATCATCTGGCGCAGAACTGCGTCACCGAGGAAGACCTGGACAAGCTGATGCACGTCCAGCAAGACCTCGAAGCCCGTGACGGCTGGCGCTTGCAGCAGCTGGTGGACAGCACCCTGAGCCGCCTGCAACTGCCGGCCGACAAGACCCTCGCCGAATTATCCGGCGGCTGGCGTCGCCGGGTGTTGCTGGCCCAGGCGCTGGTGTCCGAACCGGATCTGCTGCTGCTCGACGAACCGACCAACCACCTGGACATCGGCGCCATTGCCTGGTTGGAAGAGGCCCTGAAGGATTTCCAGGGCGCCGTGCTGTTTATCACCCACGACCGTTCTTTCCTGCAAAACCTGGCAACCCGCATCCTCGAACTGGACCGTGGTGGCCTGATCGACTGGAACGGCGACTACGCCAGCTTCCTGGTACACAAGGAAGCCGCGCTGGCTGCCGAAGAAACCGCCAACGCCTTGTTCGACAAGAAACTGGCCCAGGAAGAAGTCTGGATCCGCCAGGGCATCAAGGCGCGTCGCACCCGTAACGAAGGTCGCGTACGGGCGCTGAAAGCCTTGCGCGTGGAGCGCAGCGAACGTCGCGAGCGCACCGGCAAAGCCAATATCCAGCTGGATACCGCCGACAAGTCGGGCAAGCAAGTGATGGTGCTGGAGAACGTCAGCTTCCATCACCCGGACGGCCCGTTCCTGATCAAGGACTTCTCCATGGTCCTGCAGCGCGGCGACCGGATCGGCCTGCTCGGCGCCAACGGTACCGGCAAAACCACGCTGCTCAAGCTGATGCTCAGCGGTCTGCAACCGACCAGCGGCACCGTGGCCGAAGGCACGCGTATCGATGTGGCTTATTTCGACCAACTGCGCCACCAGCTGGACCTGGAAAAGACCGTGATCGATAACGTGGCCGAAGGCCGTGACTTCATCGATATCGACGGCCAGAGCCGCCACGTACTCAGCTACCTCGGCGATTTCCTGTTCAGCCCGCAGCGCGCGCGTACGCCGGTAAAAGCCTTGTCCGGTGGTGAGCGGGCGCGTCTGCTGCTGGCCAAATTGTTCAGCAAGCCGGCGAACCTGCTGGTGCTCGACGAACCGACCAACGACCTGGACGTGGAAACCCTCGAACTGCTGGAGGAGGTGCTGCTGACCTTCAACGGCACCGTGCTGATGGTCAGCCACGACCGGGCATTCCTCGACAACGTGGTGACCAGTACCCTGGTCTTCGAAGGCGAAGGCAAGGTGCGCGAATATGTCGGTGGCTATCAGGACTGGCTACGCCAGGGCGGCTCGCCGCGTCTGTTGGGCGTGACCGAGAGCAAATCCGGCAAGGCCGACTTGAACTCGGCGGTGGTTACGCCGGTGGCCGCGCCAGCACCCGCGCAGGAAACCGCACCAACGGCTAAGAAAAAGCTCAGCTACAAATTGCAGCGCGAGCTGGAAGCTTTGCCGGGGGATATCGAGGCCAAGGAGCAGCAGATCGCTGCAGTAGAGGCGCAAATGGCTGACGCAGGTTTCTACCTGCGTCCTGCGGCAGAAACCGCCAAGGTCATTGCTTCTCTGGAGACGTTGAATCAGGAGCTGGAAGCATTGGTCGAGCGTTGGGCCGAGCTGGATGCCTGAGTGACCTTGGTGCAGTAAAAAGCCCGGCGCCCTCATGGGGGCGTCGGGCTTTTTTCATATGAAATGCGGTTCAAATGGGGGAGGGATTGCTCCCTCCCAGATTAGCTCTGCATCGGTCCTAGGCGCTTTTTACCAGCTTCACCGCCAGCACATCGCACGGCGCGCCGTGCAGCACATCATTGGCGGTGGAGCCCAGCAGCAGCGCCAGGCCGTGACGGCCATGGCTGCCGACCACGATCAGGTCACAGCCTTGCTCCTTGGCGAGGTGGTGGATCTCCTGGCGCGGCTGGCCGTAGGTCAGGTGTGAGTTTTCTTTGGTCACTTCCGGGTATTTGGCTATCAGGCGGTCGAGACGTTCTTTGGCTTGGTCGAACTGTTGTTGCTGCAGTTGGGACAGGTCCATCGGAACATCGCCGCCGAAGGCCATGGCCATGGGTTCGACGATATGCACGAGGGACAGTTTGGCGCCGCTGGCGACCGCGAAAGCCCGGGCGCGCTTGATCACTGGATCGCACTCTTCGGTCAGATCTACGGCGACCAGAATATGTTCGTATGACATGAGGCGTTCCTCCAGAGGACTGCAATAAATTAAGTATGGCTGGTTTCAAGCGGATGGGGTTGCGTCAGGTCAAATCCGCTCATCAGAAAAATCGGGAGTACACATATGACGGTCTGGATAGTGGTGTCAATCCTTGTAGTGGTATTGAGCCCCCTGGCATGGCTGCGCCCGTCGCGTCACCAGAGCGGGCGCATGGCCTTGCGCATGGAGGCGCGCCGCATGGGGTTGGCCATGCAGTTGGCGCCCCAGGAGTGGCCGCACTGGCTCAAGCAAGAGCCGCCGAGCCCTTGCGCCCAGTACTGCCGGCCACGACGCGGCGCCACGCCGGCCATTTGGAGTTACTGGCAACTGGAGCCGGGGGTGTGGGTTAACCAATGGCGAGAAAACTGCGTAGATGAGAAGTTGTTGCCGCATTTTTCAACGTTGCCGGCCAACGTCTACAAAGTCGAAGCCGACAAGCAAATGATTGCCTTGTATTGGGGCGAGAAGGGCGATGCCAGTGTCTTAAAGGACATCGACGCGTTGCTCAAGGCACTGGCCTGAACCCAGGCGGCCCAGACTCAAACAGGCATTAAAAAGCCCGACATTCTCATCGGGCTGGAGTTGGCCAGGCAGGCCGGTGAATCTTGCGCCGGGTGTTGTCTTCTGGCGCTGTACGGTTGGCGCTAGCGTAGCCGTATCTCTCAATCTGTACAGCCCTTTCCCAAATAACTGAAATTATTGATTTCGTGAATAGTTGAATATTGACGAAGCGCGGGCCTATGGTTGAGGTTCTGAAATGACTGGAAAGTCGCGTTTTTCCTAGCCTTTGGAGCGATTGACAATTGCTCGGAATTGGATGAAGGTGGCGTACCCAAATCAAACGGGCGTATGAATTGAGCGTTTGTCTGTCAGACCGTTCATACATAATCCCGACTATCGCATTGGCGGGTGTGCCTGGCGGATTGGCATGAGCATTGACCTAACCATCAGTGTCCAACCATAGGCCAGCGTCCGATGTGTACTGTTCAGCTTCCATATCGTGGAGATCAGTTGATGATTTACGAAGGTAAAGCCATCACGGTTAAGGCTCTTGAAAGTGGCATCGTCGAATTGAAATTCGACCTCAAGGGTGAGTCCGTCAACAAGTTCAACCGTCTAACCCTGAACGAACTGCGTCAGGCCGTAGACACCATCAAAGCAGATGCTTCGGTCAAGGGCGTGATCGTCTCCAGCGGCAAGGACGTGTTCATCGTCGGCGCTGACATCACCGAATTCGTCGACAACTTCAAGCTGCCCGATGCCGAGCTGGTGGCTGGCAACCTCGAAGCCAACAAGATTTTCAGCGATTTCGAAGACCTCAACGTCCCGACCGTTGCCGCGATCAATGGCATCGCCCTCGGCGGTGGTCTGGAAATGTGCCTGGCCGCTGACTTCCGCGTGATGTCGGCCACCGCAAAAATCGGCCTGCCGGAAGTGAAACTGGGCATCTACCCAGGCTTCGGCGGCACCGTGCGTTTGCCACGCCTGATCGGTGCGGACAACGCCATCGAGTGGATCGCCGCCGGTAAGGAAAACAAAGCCGAAGACGCCCTGAAAGTCGGCGCTGTCGACGCAGTGGTTGCTCCGGAAAAACTGGCCGAGGCCGCGCTGAACCTGATCAAAGGTGCCATCAGCGGCGAGTTCGACTACAAGGCCAAGCGCCAGCCCAAGCTGGAAAAGCTCAAGCTCAACGCCATCGAACAAATGATGTCGTTCGAAACCGCCAAAGGTTTCGTGGCTGGCCAGGCCGGCCCGAACTACCCGGCGCCGGTTGAAGCGATCAAGACCATCCAGAAAGCCGCGAACTTCGGTCGCGACAAAGCCCTGGAAGTGGAAGCGGCTGGTTTCGTCAAACTGGCGAAAACCTCGGCGGCCCAGAGCCTGATCGGCCTGTTCCTGAACGATCAGGAACTGAAGAAAAAGGCCAAGGCCTACGATGAAATCGCCAGCGACGTGAAACAGGCTGCCGTACTCGGCGCCGGTATCATGGGCGGCGGCATCGCCTATCAGTCGGCGTCCAAAGGCACGCCGATCCTGATGAAAGACATCAACGAACACGGTATCGAGCAGGGTCTGGCGGAAGCCGCCAAACTGCTGGTGGGGCGTGTGGATAAAGGTCGCATGACCGCAGCGAAAATGGCTGAAGTGCTTAACGGCATTCGTCCTACGCTGTCCTACGGCGATTTCGGTCACGTCGACCTGGTGGTCGAAGCGGTTGTCGAGAACCCGAAGGTCAAGCAGGCCGTGTTGGCTGAAGTGGAAGCACAGGTCAAGGAAGGCACCATTCTGGCGTCTAACACCTCGACCATTTCCATCTCGCTGCTGGCCAAGGCCCTCAAGCGTCCGGAAAATTTCGTCGGCATGCACTTCTTCAACCCGGTACATATGATGCCGCTGGTGGAAGTGATCCGTGGCGAGAAGTCCAGCGAACATGCGGTGGCAACCACCGTTGCCTACGCCAAGAAAATGGGCAAGAACCCGATCGTGGTCAACGACTGCCCGGGCTTCCTGGTCAACCGCGTGCTGTTCCCTTACTTCGGTGGTTTCGCCAAGTTGGTCAGTGCCGGCGTGGACTTCGTGCGCATCGACAAAGTCATGGAAAAATTCGGCTGGCCAATGGGCCCGGCGTACCTGATGGACGTGGTCGGCATCGACACCGGCCACCACGGCCGCGATGTGATGGCTGAAGGCTTCCCGGACCGCATGAAAGACGACCGCCGTTCGGCTGTCGACGCCCTGTACGACGCTAAGCGCCTGGGCCAGAAAAACGGTAAGGGCTTCTACGCCTACGAGGCGGACAAGAAAGGCAAGCAGAAGAAAGTGGCCGATCCGTCGGTGCACGAAGTGCTGGCACCGATTGTGTACGAGCAGCGTGAAGTGTCCGACGAGGACATCATCAACTGGATGATGATCGCCCTGTGCCTGGAAACCGTACGTTGCCTGGAAGATGGCATCGTCGAGACCGCCGCCGAAGCCGATATGGGCTTGGTGTACGGTATTGGTTTCCCTCCATTCCGTGGTGGTGCACTGCGTTACATCGACTCGATCGGTGTGGCCGAGTTCGTTGCCCTGGCTGATCAATACGCTGAGCTGGGCCCGCTGTACCACCCGACCGCGAAGCTGCGTGAAATGGCCAAGAACGGCCAGAGCTTCTTCGGTTAAGCGCCCAGACGACTAGAGCGAGAATATTTATGAGCTTGAATCCAAGAGACGTCGTGATTGTCGACTTCGGTCGCACGCCGATGGGCCGCTCCAAGGGCGGCATGCACCGCAACACCCGCGCCGAAGACATGTCGGCGCACCTGATCAGCAAAGTGCTGGAACGTAACACCAAGGTCGATCCGAACGAAGTCGAGGACGTGATCTGGGGCTGCGTCAACCAGACCCTGGAGCAGGGCTGGAACATCGCGCGCATGGCGTCGCTGATGACTCAGATCCCCCACACTGCGGCCGGCCAGACCGTCAGCCGCCTGTGCGGTTCGTCCATGAGCGCGTTGCACACTGCCGCCCAGGCGATCATGACCGGTAACGGTGACGTGTTCGTGGTCGGTGGCGTGGAGCACATGGGTCACGTCAGCATGATGCACGGCGTCGATCCGAACCCGCACATGTCGCTGTACGCGGCCAAGGCCTCCGGCATGATGGGCCTGACGGCGGAAATGCTCGGCAAGATGCACGGCATTACCCGTGAAGCCCAGGACGCATTCGGCCTGCGCTCCCACCAGCTCGCCCATAAGGCGACGGTGGAAGGCAAGTTCAGGGATGAAATCATCCCGATGAACGGCTATGACGAGAACGGTTTCCTGAAACTGTTCGACTACGACGAAACCATTCGTCCGGATACCACCCTGGAAAGCCTGGCGGCCTTGAAGCCGGCATTCAATCCCAAGGGCGGCACCGTGACGGCGGGTACTTCGTCGCAAATCACCGACGGCGCATCGTGCATGATCGTGATGTCGGCGCAACGCGCCCAAGACCTCGGGATCCAGCCTTTGGCGGTGATCCGTTCGATGGCGGTGGCCGGCGTGGACCCGGCTATCATGGGCTACGGTCCGGTACCGGCCACGCAAAAAGCCTTGAAGCGCGCGGGCCTTTCCATCACCGATATCGACTTCTTCGAACTCAACGAAGCTTTCGCTGCACAGGCCCTGCCGGTGTTGAAAGATTTGAAAGTGCTCGACAAGATGAACGAGAAGGTTAACCTGCACGGCGGCGCGATTGCCCTGGGCCACCCATTCGGTTGCTCCGGTGCGCGGATCTCTGGCACGCTGCTTAACGTGATGAAGCAAAATGGCGGCAACCTCGGGGTAGCCACCATGTGCATTGGTCTCGGCCAAGGCATTTCCACCGTCTTCGAACGCGTCTAAGCGTTGGGTTGACGGAAGCCGGGGCCCAGTGCCCCGGTTTTTGTTTTTTGGATTTTTTAATATTTTTTTTAATAAATTTTGTAAGGGGGCCAGAGCATGAATGTCACACCAGGGCTCTATCAGCATTACAAGGGTCCGCAGTACCGGGTTTTCAGCGTGGCGCGCCATTCCGAGACCGAAGAACAAGTCGTGTTTTACCAAGCACTGTATGGAGATTACGGCTTTTGGGTGCGCCCCTTGAGCATGTTCCTTGAGAGCGTCGAGGTTGACGGCGAGCAGGTCCCACGCTTTGCTTTGGTCCAGGCCGAACCCAGTCTTTTTAAAGGGCAATAACCGCAGGCCGCGCAGAATGCTGCGCTTGACCTCACCCGGTTGCCACTATATATAGCGTTGCCGCGTCAGGCGCCAACTGCCTTTCACTTCTCGAATTCAGGAATTTTCCGATCCATGGGCAAATCGCTGGTCATTGTGGAATCCCCGGCTAAGGCCAAGACCATCAACAAGTACTTGGGCAACGAGTACGTGGTGAAGTCGAGTATCGGCCATATCCGAGACCTGCCCACCAGCGGTTCGGCTAGCGCCAGCAAGGAGCCAGCCGCCAAGCGCGGCAAGGCCGCTGCGGGCGAAGGTCCGGTGCTCACACCCAAGGAGAAAGCGCGCAAGCAGCTGGTCTCGCGCATGGGTGTGGACCCGGACCATGGCTGGAAGGCCAAGTACGAGATCCTTCCTGGCAAGGAAAAGGTCATCGAAGAGCTGCGCCGGCTCGCCAAGGATGCTGACACCATCTATCTCGCGACGGACTTGGACCGCGAAGGGGAGGCCATTGCCTGGCACCTGCGGGAAGCCATCGGCGGTGACGACAGCCGCTACAAGCGCGTCGTGTTCAACGAAATTACCAAGAAAGCCATCCAGGAAGCCTTCTCCAAGCCGGGCGAGTTGGATATCGACCGCGTCAATGCCCAGCAGGCGCGGCGTTTCCTCGATCGCGTGGTGGGTTATATGGTCTCGCCGCTGCTGTGGGCCAAGATCGCCCGTGGCCTGTCCGCCGGCCGTGTGCAGTCGGTTGCCGTGAAGCTGGTGGTGGAGCGTGAGCGTGAGATTCGTGCGTTCATCCCTGAAGAGTACTGGGAAGTCCACGCCGACCTGGGCACCGCCAAGGGCGCCAATGTGCGCTTTGAAGTGGCCCGCGAGAAAGGCGAAGCCTTCAAGCCGCTGAACGAAGCCCAGGCCATGGCTGCGCTGGAGAAGCTCAAGGCGTCCAGCTACAGCATCGTCAAGCGTGAAGACAAACCGACCAGCAGCAAGCCGTCGGCACCTTTCATCACCTCCACCCTGCAACAGGCCGCGAGCAACCGCCTGGGCTTCGGTGTGAAAAAAACCATGATGATGGCCCAGCGTCTGTATGAAGCCGGCTACATCACTTATATGCGTACCGACTCCACCAACCTGTCGGTGGACGCGGTCGCCATGGCGCGAACCTACATCGAAAGCGAGTTCGGCAAGAAGTACCTGCCGGAGAAGCCTAACGTCTATAGCAGCAAGGAAGGCGCACAGGAGGCTCACGAAGCGATTCGTCCTTCCGACGCCAACACCGAGCCAAGCAAGCTGAGCGGCATGGAGCGCGACGCTGAGCGCCTCTACGAGCTGATCTGGCGCCAGTTCCTGGCCTGCCAGATGCTGCCGGCGCAGTACCTGTCCACCACGGTTACCGTGGCGGCCTCCGACTTCGAGCTGCGTGCCAAGGGCCGCATTCTCAAATTCGACGGTTATACCCGCGTGATGCCGCAGATCGCCAAGCCTGGTGACGACGATGTGCTGCCGGACATGGCTCAGGGCGATACATTGAAGCTGATCAAGCTCGATCCGTCCCAGCACTTCACCAAGCCGCCGGCGCGTTATTCGGAAGCCAGCCTGGTCAAGGAGATGGAAAAGCGCGGTATCGGTCGCCCTTCGACCTACGCGGCGATCATTTCCACCATCCAGGACCGTGGCTATGTGGCGCTGCATAATCGTCGTTTCTATTCGGAAAAGATGGGTGACATCGTCACCGAGCGTCTCTCCGAGAGCTTCTCCAACCTGATGGATTACGGCTTCACTGCCGGCATGGAAGAGAATCTCGACGACGTGGCCCAGGGCGAGCGCGATTGGAAAAACGTGCTGGACGAGTTCTACGGCGACTTCAAGAAGAAGCTTGAGGTGGCCGAGAGCCCCGAGAACGGCATGCGCGCCAACCAGCCGGTGATGACGGATATCCCGTGCCAGACCTGCGGTCGGCCGATGCAGATTCGCACGGCGTCCACCGGTGTGTTCCTTGGTTGCTCGGGCTACAGCCTGCCGCCGAAAGAGCGCTGCAAGGCCACGGTCAACCTGGTGCCGGGCGATGAAATCGCGGCTGACGACGAGGGTGAATCCGAGTCGTTGGTGCTGCGTGGCAAGCACCGCTGCCCGATCTGCAGCACGGCGATGGATGCCTACCTGTTGGATGAGAAGCACAAGCTGCATATCTGCGGTAACAACCCGGATTGCAACGGCTACGAGATCGAAGAAGGCACCTACCGCATCAAGGGCTACGAAGGTCCGAGCCTGGAATGCGACAAGTGCGGTAGCGAGATGCAGCTCAAGACTGGCCGCTTCGGTAAGTTCTTTGGCTGTACCAACCCGACGTGCAAGAACACCCGCAAACTGCTCAAGAGCGGCGATGCGGCGCCGCCGAAGATGGACCCGGTGAAGATGCCGGAGCTCAAGTGCGAAAAGGTCAACGACACCTACATTCTGCGTGACGGTGCCTCTGGCTTGTTCCTGGCAGCCAGCCAGTTCCCGAAAAACCGCGAGACTCGTGCGCCGCTAGTAATGGAAATCGTGCCGCACAAGGACGAGATCGATCCTAAGTACCACTTCCTGTGTGAAGCGCCGAAGAAGGATCCGGATGGTCGCCCAGCCGTGATTCGCTACAGCCGCAAGACCAAGGAACAGTACGTGCAGTCCGAGGTCGACGGTAAGCCGACCGGCTGGAAAGCCTTCTATGAAGGCGGCAAGTGGAAGGTCGAGGACAAGCGTCAGGGCGCCTGATCTGTCGGATGCGCTGAAGATCCAAATAGCGGAGGGGTAAGCCCCTCCCATATTTGGATCTTTTAGATCCTGAAGTAGCGTTTTGATCTGCATAAGCAGCGCTTGATTGCGCTTGCAGTCGATTCGGCTGATCCGTGACACTATTCAGCCAGCATCACGCCTAATTCGTTGTGGAGACTGCCGTTATGGCCCACGAACTCTATACCCGTACCAATCAGAAAATTTACTTCGCGGGTTTATCCCTGGAAGCCCTTGGCCGCGCCGAGGAAGGTAAGGAGATGAACGCGATCGCGCTGGTGCAGGCCGGGCGTGAAGCGGCGTTATTCCACCTGTACGGCGCTTTGCTGGGCCTGTGCCATGAAATAGCAGGGTTCTATCGCCTGCCGCAGGCGGGTTCTCCTCGGGCAGAGATGATCATGAGCCGCGAAGTATTGGACGCCATGGCCATTCCCGAGTTGGCCGAGCTGGTGGAAATGGCCCAAAGCCCTGAAAGCTGGTTGGCGCGCTTGCTCAAGGCCCATGCCGATATGTTCCAGCCGCCGCGCATTCCTCATGTGCCCAAGGGCGATGTGACCCAGCCGCTGATCGTTGCGGTTGCAGTGGAAGACGAGGAGCCTGAACCTTTGAGCCGGAAAGAGCTGGAGAGCTGGCGCCAGGAACTGAAAAAACTGGCACTGCGTTTTCGGGAAGGGTTGAGCGAGTGCTAGAACGCAGGGCAATGGCGTGGCGCTAACCACGCCGTTCATCAAGACGTAAAGAAACCTGTTGAGATCCGCACCGAGGCTTGGCGGATGACTGATATAATCCTGCCCTTTCGTGGAGAACAGACTTTTATGCCGACGTCCTTTCTGGAAATTGTTGAACTGCCTGACGGCCGAATTGAGCTGCGCCGGGCGGAGGACGAAGGTTCTCTGGTTATCTTGGATTTTTCCGAGGACGCCAAAGCATTTCTGCAAGGTCAGCATGTGGAAGTGGCGAAAGCCATGTTGAGCGTCGGCGTGCAGATGGCTGGTCGCCTGGCCGAGGGCGAGCCGGAGAAAGAAGACGGGCCGCGGGTCCTTCACTGATTTCAGGCTGTTCGGTATTGTTGTGGTCGGCGGGCTTATCCCACGTCCGGCTGCGAAGCAGCGCTCCAATATGGGACACGCCCGCTGACCACAAAGAGCATCTTCACCCCAGCGAGCCCTGCTGAGGCCCTCCGCGTAGCGAAACCTTCATCCCAATCGAATATTCAAGCTCTGTGCATCCCCAACACGCGCAGCGCTCACCAGTTGTTGCTTAGCGGCCGCGTTCAATGGGTTGAGCCAGCTGACCACGGTGTGGCTTCGGCCCAAGCGTAAGGCCTCGCAAGTCAGCTGTTGCGCGCTTTGCGTGCCGCGCGGTTGCAGCAACAGGATACGTTCGCGGTTAAGGCCGGCGTCCCGCAGCCAAGCCTGGGTAAGACTGGCAGGCGGAGCGATCAGCGTTAGCCAGCGGGCGTCCTGTTCCTCGCTCAATTCGCGAAGAATTGGCGCCAGCAGGCTCAGGCAGCTCCCGGCAGCACCGCGCAACGACAGCTCACTGAACACCTCGGGTTCGGCGCTCCAGGGCGCTTCGACCGTTTCCTTGAGGATAGGCGCGAGAGGATGGGCCATAAAGGCCTCGAACAGCGACAGTTGGGTGTGTTGTGGGGTGTGTACGAGCTGCATGGTGCCTCCTCTAGCGGCGAATGACGCCGACGCTCAAGCCTTCGATCACCAGATCCTGATCTTTCAGGTTCACTTCAATCGGGGCGAACTCAGGGTTCTCGGCCAGTAGCCAGACCTTGCTGCCTTCACGCTTGAAGCGTTTGACGGTGACTTCATCGCCGATACGGGCCACGACGATCTGACCATTACGGGCTTCGCGGGTGGTATGGACGGCCAGCAGATCACCGTCGAAGATACCGACGTCCTTCATACTCATGCCGTGTACCCGCAAGAGGTAATCAGCGCGAGGGTGGAAGAAGGTCGGATTAATGTTGCAGGATTCCTCGACGTGCTGCTGCGCCAGGATCGGCGCACCGGCGGCGACACGGCCGATGATGGGCAGCGTCGACTCGTCGGCCTTGGCCTCGAAGCCAGGGATGCGAATGCCCCGCGAAGCACCGGGGGTCATCTCGATAGCGCCTTTGCGTGCGAGGGCCTTGAGGTGTTCTTCGGCGGCGTTAGGGGACTTGAACCCCAGTTCCAGCGCAATTTCGGCTCGTGTCGGCGGGTAGCCGTTGTCGTCGAGGCAGCGCTTGATAAAAGCCAGAATCTCAGCTTGGCGTGGCGTCAGTTTTAGCATGTTGATCGCTCTGTCTTTTTATACAGTGACTGGGATTATATACAGTGAACTGCGCTTGGCAATCATCCTTTTTCGGCACTCCGCTGGACGGTCATTCGATATCCGTCCTACAAGTCACGGATAGCGCTACCTACAGACGGATACGGATGTGATTAAATAGCACGCACATGCATGACTGCCCGGCCGGAAAACGGCTCCTCAGGCTTGACAAGACACACCCTGAAACGTATGTTTCAAACAAGTGTTTGTCAGGCGGAGTAGCCATGGCCCAGTCGGAAACCGTTGAGCGCATTCTCGATGCTGCTGAGCAATTGTTCGCGGAAAAAGGATTTGCTGAAACTTCATTGCGGCTGATTACCAGCAAAGCCGGGGTCAACCTCGCGGCGGTGAATTACCATTTCGGCTCGAAGAAAGCCCTTATCCAGGCCGTTTTTTCACGCTTTCTGGGGCCTTTCTGCGCCAGCCTCGACCGCGAGCTTGAACGTCGCCAGGCCAAGGCCGACAACAAGCCCAGCCTTGAAGAATTGCTGGAAATTCTCGTTGAGCAGGCGCTGGTAGTGCAACCGCGTAGCGGTAACGACCTGTCGATCTTTATGCGTTTGCTCGGCCTGGCGTTCAGTCAGAGTCAAGGCCACCTGCGGCGTTACCTGGAAGACATGTACGGCAAGGTATTTCGTCGCTATATGTTGCTGGTCAACGAAGCTGCCCCACGTATTCCACCGGTCGAACTGTTCTGGCGCGTCCACTTTATGCTCGGCGCGGCGGCGTTCAGTATGTCCGGGATCAAGGCATTGCGCGCGATTGCCGAGACCGACTTCGGCGTTAACACTTCCATTGAGCAAGTGATGCGTTTGATGGTGCCTTTCCTCGCCGCCGGCATGCGTGCCGAAACCGGCGTGACCGACCCAACCATGGCCGCCGCGCAACTGCGCCCACGCAGCAAAACAGTGCCCATTCCCGCCAAGGTTTGATTGCCCTGGGTGTGCGCGGCCATTGGCATCCGCTAAGCTAGCCGCCATGCCGATTTCAGCTATTTATTCGCAACCCGTTGTGCTCGCCGCGCCCTTCGTGCGCCGTGAGCGCAACGGGTTGTGTGCGTTATATAAGGAAGGTTTATGACTGCTGCCCTGCAAGGTTCTTTGATGGTCGACGTGGCCGGTACCTGGCTCACGGCTGAGGATCGCCACTTGTTGCGCCAGCCTGAAGTGGGTGGGCTGATTATTTTCGCGCGCAATATCGAACATCCGCGCCAGGTGCGTGAACTGAGCGCGGCCATTCGCGCGGTGCGCCCCGACCTGTTGCTGGCCGTCGACCAAGAGGGCGGCCGCGTGCAGCGCCTACGCCAGGGCTTTGTGCGCCTGCCGGCCATGCGAGCGCTCGCGGACACCCCCAACGCTGAATACCTGGCCGAGCAATGCGGCTGGATCATGGCTACGGAAGTGCTGGCGGTTGGCCTTGACCTGAGTTTTGCCCCGGTACTGGACCTTGATTACCAACGCAGCGCTGTGGTCGGCACCCGATCCTTCGAGGGCGACCCGGAGCGTGCCGCCTTACTCGCCGGTGCCTTTATCCGTGGCATGAACAGCGCCGGTATGGCTGCCACCGGTAAACATTTCCCAGGCCACGGCTGGGCTGAGGCCGATTCCCACGTCGCAATTCCTAATGACGAGCGCAGCCTGGAGCAGATTCGCGCCAATGATCTGGTGCCTTTCGCACGTCTGAGCCAGCAATTGGCGGCGGTGATGCCGGCCCACGTGATCTACCCGCAGGTGGACGCCCAGCCTGCCGGTTTTTCGCGTCGCTGGTTGCAAGACATTCTGCGCGGCGAGTTGCAATTCGATGGGGTGATTTTCAGTGACGACTTGTCCATGGCCGGTGCCCATGTGGTCGGTGACGCGGCCAGCCGTATCGAGGCCGCGTTGACCGCCGGTTGCGACATGGGCTTGGTGTGCAATGATCGCGCGGCGGCGGAGTTGGCGTTGAGTGCTGCGCAGCGTATGAAGGTCACGCCGTCGCCTCGCATCGCGCGCATGCGCGGTCAGGCAATGGCTTCAACGGAGTACAAGCAAGACCCGCGCTGGTTGGCGGCGCTTACGGCGTTACGCGAAGCCCAGTTGATCGACTGATACCTCGCTCCGTCACCGCTTCTCCTGCTTATTGGGCAACGGCGCGAACAACGCCTCGATATCCTCATTGCCCAACTGCCAATCACCCGTGGTTCGTCCATCCAGCACCCCCGCCGCCAGATCGGATTTCTCCTTTTGCAGGTGCTGGATTTTCTCTTCCACCGTGCCGCGCGCAATCATCTTGTAGACGAATACCGGTTTCTCCTGGCCGATGCGATAGGCACGGTCAGTGGCCTGGTTTTCCGTGGCCGGGTTCCACCAGGGATCGTAGTGGATCACGGTGTCGGCTTCTGTCAGGTTCAGGCCCACACCGCCGGCCTTCAGGCTGATCAGAAATATCTGCAGCTTGCCGCTCTGGAAGTCCTTGACCGGCGTGCGCCGATCACGGGTCTGCCCGGTCAGTAGTGCGTAGGCAATGCCGCGTTTTTTCAGCTCGGCTTCGATCAGGCTCAGCATCGACGTGAATTGGGAAAACAACAGGATCCGCCGACCTTCGGCAAACAGCTCGTCGAGCATGTCCATCAAACTGTCGAGCTTGCCCGAGCTGCTGCCGCGAGCGGGCAGGGTGGCATCGTTGATCAGGCGCAGGTCGCAGCACACTTGGCGCAGCTTGAGCAGCGCCTCAAGGATGATGATCTGGCTGCGTGCCACGCCTTTGCGGGTAATCTCGTCGCGGACCTTTTTGTCCATGGCCAGGCGCATGGTCTCGTACACGTCGCGCTGGGCTTCGTTGAGGTCGACCCAGTGGATGATCTCGGTCTTCGGCGGCAGTTCGGTAGCCACCTGTTCCTTGGTGCGACGCAGTAGAAACGGCTTGATCCGACCGTTCAGGTGCTGCAATCGCACATCGCTGGCGCGCTTTTCGATGGGCACGCGGTAGTCGCGATTAAAGCTCTTCACATCGCCCAGCCAGCCCGGCAGCAGAAAGTGAAACAGCGACCACAGCTCGCCCAAGTGGTTTTCCAGCGGCGTGCCGCTCAGGCACAGGCGCTGCCGTGCGTTCAGCTCGCGTGCCGCCTGGGCGGCCTTGCTGGTCGGGTTCTTGATGTACTGCGCTTCGTCGAGGATCAGCACATGCAAGGGCAGGGTGGCCAGATGCTCGATGTCCTTGGGCAGCAGTGCATAGGTGGTGAGCAGCAGGTCATAGTCCTGCAAATTTGGGAGATGTTTCTTACGTCCGGCACCGTACAGTGCCAGTACTTTCAGTTGCGGGGTGAAGTGCGCTGCTTCATCAAGCCAGTTAGGGATCAGACTGGTGGGCATCACCACCATGCAGGGCCGGTCCAAGCGCCCGGCGTTTTTTTCGCTGAGAATATGCGCCAGGGTTTGTAGGGTTTTGCCCAGGCCCATGTCATCCGCCAGAATGCCGCCCACCTCTAATTGCCGCAGCGATTGCATCCAGCTCAAGCCTTCCAACTGGTAAGGGCGCAACGTCGCGTTCAAGCCTTCGGGGGCCGCGCAGGTGAAGTCCTTGATGTCCCGCAGGCGTTGGGCGAAGTTGCGGATTTTGTCACCGCCCTCCCATTGCAGAGGCAGGCCTTCCAGCGGGTTGAGTCGGACCGCATCGGCCTTGGCCAAGCGCAGCGCAGTACTGCCCGGTTCCTGCAGGTAGAACTCACCAAGGGTGGCCAGCACCGGTTTCAAGCGACCGTAGGGCAGCGCCACCTGCACGGGGCCATGGTCGCCGTTGGGCGCGGCGGGGATGTTCACCAGGATCAGTTCATCGTCGCGGCGCCGTGCGAGCTTCTCCGGGTTGAGGATTTCGGTGTGAGAGCGCATCAGGTTCAGCAGGATCGGCAACAGGCTCAGTCGCTGGCCATTGACGATAATCCCCAACTCAAGGTCGAACCAATCACGTTCCGGGCCTTCATCGACGGTGGCGTACCAGTCGTCCACCGCGCTGAGGTCGAAGCCGAAATCGTCGTCGAGCAGCAATTCCCAGCCCTCGGCGCGTAGGGTCGGCGAGTCGTTGAGGGTGAAATTCAGCCAGGCGCTGTCGTTGATCATCTCGAACAGCTCGCCGGCGCTTTCCGGCAAGGCTTTGCTCTGACGCGTGGCGATCTTGAAACCCAGCAGGCGCAGCTGTTCGCGGTAGGCCTGTTCCACCTCCGGGTGTCGCTTGATCCGCAGGCTTTGGGTTTCTTGACGCACGATGATGTCAGCGTGTTTTTGCCCGCTGACGTAGTTACCCAGGTAGTTGAACGCCAGTGCCGCGCGGTGCTGGATATAGCGTTGCATCTTGCCGTTGCGCGGTTCGAATGCGCTGAACTCGGCGCTGGCCAGCCACAGGCGCGGCACCGGTTGCACGTCCTCCATCAGCACTTGCGGCAGGACCACGCGGTTATCCAGCACGGCCTGGAGTTTTTCCAGCAACTCGGCATCTTGAGCCGCCGCCGGGTAGGCCAGGGTTTCCTGAACCTTGAGTAGCACAGCCGCGATATGTTTGCAGTTGCTGTGTACGGGGCAGGTGCAGCGGCTGTCCACCAGGAGCAGCGCGCCTTTGGCCGACTCGCGCAGCGAAATGGTCTGCCGGTACACATTGCCGCCCGAGCCTTCGCAACTGGCGATAATGGTGCTGTCGCCGGACTCGACAATCCGCACGCGGTTTTCCAACGCATAACGCCGCCCACGCTCCAGGCTTTGTTCTTTGAAGCGATTGGCCCATGAAGGGGCAAGGGGCTTGGTCAACGGCGGGGTGAGGGGCATGGCGCTGGATCAGTCCTGCAGGTCGGGCGGTGGTGCGCTGGGCGGTTTGGCGGTCAGTGAGGTGATTTTGATCAGCAGCGCCAAATGGCCGCCATCCAGGTAGTTGAGCTGGTTGTTCTTGGTGCGCACGTCTTTCTGCGCCAGGTGTTCGCTGGCGACCACGCTGCCGTTGCTGTCGAATTGGTTGATCCAGAAATCCGCATCGATATCGGTGAAACGGCCCAGTTGCAGGTTCAGCACGCCCTCGATGGGGAATTGGCCGAACTGCTCCTTACCCTCGGCGATGGCGATTTTCACCGGTTGTTCGCCGAGGTTCTGCTCCCAGGCCTTATGGGCCAACACCGTGTAGTTGGCGTCGCCACGCAGTTTGTCGACGATAGCGCTCAGGCGCGGTGGGCTCATTTTGTCGCCCAGGCGCTCAGCGCCGTCATCCCAGGTTTCCGGCGCGGCGCGACTGTAGATCACCGGTTCGGCGTTCTGACGCACCAGGATCATTTCCACCTGGTACGGGCTGTCGGCAAACGCCGGGGGCGCAAGTATCACTAACAACAGGCTCAGAATGCGGGACAGGCGCATTGGGGCGTCCTTCAAACAGATTTCGGGATAAGGCGCTCGAACAGCGCCTCCAGGGTATTGAAGCGTTCGTCGGCGCGTTCCATCGGCACCATGAATTTGAACAGCGTAGCCCCTTCGAACTTGTAGCGGTTGGGCTGGCCCTGGATCAGTTTGATCAGTACCAGCGGGTCGACCGGCGTCTGCGCTTCGAATTCGATACGCCCGCCCTGGGGCCCGGCGTCGACCTTCTTGATCCCCAGTTGCTCGGCCTGCAATTTGAGTAGGGTCAGGCGTACCAGGTTCTTGGTCGGCTCCGGCAACAAGCCGAAGCGGTCGATCATCTCCACTTGCAGGTCCTTGAGCCCCTCTTCATCGGTGGCCGAGGCGATGCGTTTGTACAGGATGAGTCGCGCGTGCACATCCGGCAGGTAGTCCTCGGGAATCAACGCCGGCAGGCGCAGGTTGATTTCCGGACCGCCGCCCAAAGGCTGATCGAGGTTCGGCTGTTCGCCCTTGCGGATGGCTTTGACTGCCCGTTCGAGCATTTCCATATATAAGGTGAAACCCACGGCCTGGATCTGCCCGCTCTGGCCGTCACCCAGCAGTTCGCCGGCGCCACGGATTTCCAGGTCGTTGGTGGCCAGCACAAAGCCGGCGCCGAGGTCTTGGGTGTTGGCGATGGCTTCCAGGCGTTTCTCCGCGTCGCCGGTGATCTGCTGGCGTGGCGGGGTGAGCAAGTAAGCGTAAGCCTGGTGATGGCTGCGTCCGACCCGGCCGCGCAACTGGTGCAGTTGCGCCAGGCCGAACTTGTCGGCGCGCTCAATGATGATGGTGTTGGCGCTCGGCACGTCGATGCCGGTCTCGATGATGGTCGAGGCGATCAGCACGTTGAAGCGCTTGTGGTAGAAGTCGCTCATTACCTGTTCGAGTTCGCGCTCGCGCATCTGGCCGTGGCCGATGGCGATCCGCGCTTCGGGCACCAGTTCGGCGAGGTCGGCAGCGCATTTCTCGATAGTCTTGACGTCGTTGTGCAGGTAATACACCTGGCCGCCGCGCAGCAACTCCCGCAGCAGCGCTTCCTTGACCGTGCTTTTGTTCTGCTCCATCACGAACGTGCGCACCGACAGGCGCCGCGCCGGTGGCGTGGCGATGATGGACAGATCGCGCATGCCCGACACCGCCATGTTCAGCGTGCGCGGAATCGGCGTGGCGGTCAGGGTGAGGATATCGACTTCGCTGCGCAGGGCCTTGAGCTGTTCTTTCTGGCGCACGCCGAAACGGTGTTCTTCGTCGATGATCACCAGGCCCAGGTTTTTGATCTTCACATCGTCCGACAGCAGTTTGTGAGTGCCGATCACGATATCGATCTTGCCTTCGGCCAGGTCGGCGACGGCGGCGTTCACTTCTTTGGCGGACTTGAAACGGCTCATCACTTCCACGGTCACCGGCCAATCGGCAAAGCGATCGCGAAAGCTGTTGTAGTGCTGCTGGGCGAGCAGGGTGGTGGGCACCAGAATTGCCACTTGCTTGCCGCCGTGCACCGCGATGAAGGCGGCGCGCATGGCCACTTCGGTCTTGCCGAAGCCCACGTCGCCACACACCAGGCGGTCCATTGGCTTGGGCGCGAGCATGTCGGCGCGCACGGCTTCGATGGTGGTCTGCTGATCCGGGGTTTCTTCAAAGGCGAAACCGGCGCTGAAGGTGGCGTAGTCGGCTTTCGGGTCGGCGAATGCATAACCTTCGCGCGCCGCGCGCCGGGCGTAGATGTCCAGCAGCTCGGCGGCCACATCGCGCACCTGCTCGGCGGCCTTGCGCTTGGCTTTTTGCCAGGTCTCGGAACCCAGGCGATGCAGCGGCGCCAGGGCGTCGTCGCTGCCGGTGTAACGCGCAATCAGGTGCAGGTTGGCCACCGGCACATAGAGCTTGGCGCCCTCGGCGTATTCCATGGTGAGGAATTCGGCGGCCTGGTTGTCGATCTCCAGGGTCTGCAGGCCCAGGTAGCGGCCGACACCGTGGTCGATATGCACCACCGGCGCGCCTTCGCGCAGTTCGGTGAGGTTTTTGATCACCGCGTCATTGTTGGCGTCCGCGCGTTTTTCCCGGCGCCGACGCTGCATCACGCGTTGACCGAACAATGGGCTCTCGGCAATCAACGCCAGGGCTGGGTCATTCAGCAGCAAGCCTTCGTCCAGGGGGGCGATGGTGATCGCCAGGCGATCCTTGCTCGCGACGAAGTCCGGCCAACTGTCGACGTTCTTCGGGCGCAGTTTAAGGCGTTCGAGCAACTCCAGCAGCACTTCGCGGCGCCCGGCGGATTCGGCGGTAAACAACACGCGGCCCGGGAAGTCGCCAAGGAAGGTGGACAGCGCTTCCAGCGGCTGGTTGGCCTTGGCTTCAATCGCCAAGTCAGGCAGCGCTTGCGCGGGGAAGCGCTCGCGGCCACTGCCGGCATCCACGTCCTGCTGGCTGGCGACGACCCGCGGCCAGTTTTTCAGGCGCGCGAAACAATCTTCCACCGGCAGGAACAGCTCGGCGGGCGGCAATAAAGGACGGGAAGGGTCGACGCGGCGCTCTTCATAGCGGTTGCGCACGTCGTTCCAGAAGTTTTCCGCGGCCTGCTCGATGCCCGGCAGCGAGAACACTTGGGTGTCCTGGGGCAGGTAGTCGAACAGGGTGGAGGTTTCGTCGAAAAACAGCGGCAGGTAGTACTCAATACCGGCGGGTGTAATCCCGCTGCTCAGGTCTTGGAAGATCGGGCAGCGGCGGAAGTCGACGTCGAAGCGTTCACGGAAACGCGCTTTGAAGCGGGTCACCGCATCTTTTTGCAACGGAAATTCCCGCGCCGGCAGCAGTTTGATCGATTCGACCTTGTCGATGGAGCGCTGGTTTTCCGGATCAAAGGTGCGCAGGGTTTCGATTTCGTCGTCGAACAGATCGATGCGATAAGGCAGCTTGCTGCCCATCGGGAACAGGTCGATCAGCGCGCCGCGCACCGCGAACTCGCCGTGCTCGTACACGGTGTCCACACAGCGGTAGCCACTGGCTTCCAGGCGCGTGCGCATCTGTTCGACATCGAGCTTCTGGCCGACATCCAGCACCAGACTGCTGCCCAGCAGGAACTTGGTCGGCGCCAGGCGGTGCAGCGCCGTGGTGATTGGCACCACGAGCACGCCGTGGGCCAGTTCCGGCAGACGGTACAGGCTGGCGATGCGCTGGGAAATGATGTCCTGATGCGGTGAGAACAGGTCGTAAGGCAGGGTTTCCCAATCGGGAAAATGCAGCACCGGCAAATCGGGGGCGAAGAAGCTCAGCTCCTGCTCCAACCGTTCGGCGCTTTGGCTATCGGCGGTAAGCAGCAGGGTAAAGCGCTTGGCTGCGCTGGCAGCCTCGGCGATGGCCAGGCTCAGGGCGGCACCGGGCAGGTTGCCCCAGTGCTGTTTACCTGCCGCGGCAGGGAGTTGCGGTAGACGCAGAACGGGCACGGAAGGTTGAGCTCCAAGCGTTGCGACAAAGTCGGTAATTGTAACGGCCCCAGGTGCCGCCTGTCAGTTGCTGACTGAGCCTATTACGGTTTGTAGGAAATGTAGTGGCTAAGACAAACAAAGCGGTGTTTTGACTCAATATGTAGTGCCAAAACGCGTGGGGTTTTCGGAGGGTTACGGACAAGTCGCCCGAGGCGTTCCAATGGTGGCCTTCTGAAAGCCGCGTATTTACTGGGCTGCAGCGGGGTCGCTTTTTTTCGCGAGGCCTTTTTGTTGTGGTCGGCGCATTGCTCCGAGGGCGGTCGGGCGTCATAATGTAGCCCCTTTTTTCAGCCCCTACATGTGGAAGGTTCCCGTGACTCAGAAGCCCGACCAGTGTCTTGGTGAATGGATCGACCGTGAAGCACTCGCAGAAGCGATGATCCCGCTCATCGGTCAGCTCTACCGCAATAACAATGTGGTGAGTTCGATCTATGGCCGCAGCCTGATCAACCAGTCAGTCATCGCGATTCTCAAGGCGCATCGCTTTGCTCGCCATCGTTCTGCCGACGACAGCGAACTCTCCGTCCACGAAACATTCCCCCTGCTCAAGGCCATGAGCGAGCTCAAGCTCGGCGCGGCTTCGGTAGACCTGGGCAAATTGGCCTACAAATTCCGTACCGAAGCCAACGGCCGTAGCGCCGAGCAGTTCGTGCGTGAGGAAATGGCCGATGTGGTTGGCCAGCAAAACGCCGCCGCTCGCAAGGGCACCGACGTCGTGCTGTATGGCTTTGGCCGTATCGGCCGCCTGCTGGCGCGCATCCTGATCGAAAAAACCGGTGGCGGCGACGGCCTGCGTCTGCGTGCCATCGTGGTGCGCAAAGGCGCCGAGAACGACCTGACCAAGCGCGCCAGCCTGCTGCGTCGCGATTCGGTCCACGGCCCGTTCAACGGCACCATCGTCATCGACGAAGAAAACAACACCATTACCGCCAACGGTAACCTGATCCAGGTGATCTACGCGAAGAACCCGACCGAGGTGGACTACACCCAGTACGGCATCAAGGACGCCCTGCTGGTGGATAACACCGGTGTATGGCGTGATGCCGAGGGCCTGGGCCAGCACTTGCAGTGCCCAGGTATCGCTCGCGTTGTTCTGACCGCGCCTGGCAAGGGCAAGCTCAAGAACATCGTGCACGGCATCAACCACGCTGAAATCACCGCTGACGATAAGATCGTGTCTGCCGCGTCCTGCACCACCAACGCCATCGTGCCGGTGCTCAAGGCCGTCAACGACAAGTTCGGCATCGTGAATGGTCACGTTGAAACCGTTCACTCGTACACCAACGACCAGAACCTGATCGATAACTTCCACAAAGGCGATCGCCGTGGTCGTAGCGCCGCGTTGAACATGGTGATCACCGAGACCGGTGCCGCCACCGCCGCTGCCAAGGCCCTGCCTGAATTGGCCGGCAAGCTGACCGGCAACGCGATCCGTGTTCCGACGCCTAACGTGTCGATGGCCATTCTCAACCTGAACCTTGAGAAAGCCGCTACCCGCGAAGAGATGAACGAGTACCTGCGCTACATGGCGCTGCACTCCGATCTGCACAAGCAAATCGACTTCGTCAATTCTCAGGAAGTGGTGTCCACCGACTTCGTCGGCTCGCGCCACGCCGGTGTGGTGGACGCAGAAGCGACCATCACCCAGGACAACCGCGTTGTGCTGTACGTGTGGTACGACAACGAGTTCGGTTACAGCTGCCAGGTGGTGCGTGTGATGGAAGACATGGCCGGGGTCAACCCGCCTGCGTTTCCGCGCTAAGCCTCTGCGCTGAATGAAAAAGCCCCGACTGGTTCGGGGCTTTTTTGTGGCCAGGTTTTTGTGTGGCCTGGGGTGCCTGATCGGGGGCAAGCCCCCTCCCACAGTTTGATTTGTGAATATATTCAAAGGTGGGAGGGGGCTGCCCCCGATAGTGGTGGTGCAGCCGACACATCAATTCAGCAATCGATCCCGCAAACTGTCCGACAACCCCCCGGGCGCGAGCCAGATGCCTAGGTAGGCCCTCGCCAGTTCATCATCAACACTGCTGAAAACCACCTGCCCATTGATCTCCAGCTTCAAACCGCGACCGGGATGAAAATCCAGGGCATAACGATCACCGTTGCGGATGTCGCGAAAACTGGCGTGCAATTTATCCAGTTCCGGCTTTAATCGAGCGTTGGCGTGTTGGCGCGCCAGGGTGGTCGTGGCGGCCTTGATCACGTCACTGCGGTCGATGTCGCGAAAGTAATACAGCGTCAGGCGCAAGGCTTTCTGCTGGTCCCAGGCGTGCCTTGCGCTGAGCCCTGCCGGGGCATACAGCGCTGCGGCATACACGTCTGCCCACAGATAGTTGAGCACCGCCTGGTTTTTTCGCGTCAGTCCTTCGACCTGTGCCGGGAAGCCAGCTTGCTTAAGGCGCTGCGCATCGCTGGCGTGCGCCGTGATCGACACCATCAGCATTAAACAAAACAATAGTTGTCGCATAATGGGCTCATCCTGAAATCGGCGCTGATTTGCGTCCTGTAGTATGGCAAGACTGGCCTATGACGCGACCAAGGGTTAATGTGCGCGGCGTTGAGCCTTATATAGACTGTGCCCCGGTTCACACACTTGAGCCAAATTGTCCTTCATGACCGCTGGCCGCGGCATGATTTAGCCCGGCGTCCTACCGTACGCCTGGCCTGTTCTGAGGAGTACGCATGGCTGTCTACAACTACGACGTGGTGGTACTGGGTTCCGGCCCAGCTGGAGAAGGTGCGGCGATGAACGCCGCGAAGGCAGGGCGCAAGGTGGCGATGGTCGATAGCCGTCGCCAAGTCGGCGGTAACTGCACCCACCTGGGTACCATCCCGTCCAAGGCCTTGCGTCACTCGGTGCGCCAGATCATGCAGTTCAACACCAACCCGATGTTCCGGGCTATTGGTGAGCCGCGTTGGTTTTCGTTCCCGGATGTGTTGAAAAGCGCCGAGAAAGTCATCTCCAAGCAGGTGGCCTCGCGCACCGGTTACTACGCCCGTAACCGTGTCGACCTGTTCTTCGGCACCGGCAGCTTCGCCGACGAGCAGACCATTGAAGTGGTGTGTTCCAACGGCGTGGTCGAGAAACTGGTGGCCAAGCACATCATCATCGCCACCGGCTCGCGCCCGTATCGCCCGGCGGATATCGATTTCCATCACCCGCGTATCTACGATAGCGACACCATCCTGAGCCTGGGCCACACCCCGCGCAAACTGATCATCTACGGTGCCGGCGTGATCGGCTGTGAGTATGCGTCGATCTTCAGTGGCCTGGGTGTACTGGTGGAGCTGGTGGACAACCGCGATCAGTTGCTGAGTTTCCTCGACTCGGAAATTTCCCAGGCGTTGAGTTACCACTTCAGCAACAACAACATCACCGTGCGCCATAACGAAGAGTACGAGCGGGTCGAAGGCCTGGACAACGGGGTGATCCTGCACCTCAAGTCCGGCAAGAAGATCAAGGCCGACGCCTTGCTGTGGTGCAACGGGCGTACCGGCAACACCGATAAGCTGGGCATGGAAAACATCGGGGTCAAGGTCAACAACCGTGGCCAGATCGAAGTGGACGAGAATTACCGTACCTGCGTGGCCAACATCTATGGCGCCGGTGACGTGATCGGCTGGCCTAGCCTGGCCAGTGCCGCCCATGACCAGGGCCGTTCGGCCGCCGGCAGCATCGTCGATAACGGCAGCTGGCGCTATGTGAACGACGTGCCCACCGGCATCTACACGATTCCGGAAATCAGCTCCATTGGTAAGAACGAGCACGAGCTGACCAAGGCCAAGGTGCCCTACGAAGTGGGCAAGGCGTTCTTCAAGAGCATGGCGCGTGCGCAGATCGCCGGTGAGCCGCAAGGCATGCTGAAGATTCTGTTCCACCGTGAAACCCTGGAGGTCCTCGGCGTGCATTGCTTCGGCTACCAGGCGTCGGAGATCGTGCACATCGGCCAGGCCATCATGAACCAGCCAGGTGAGCAAAATACCCTCAAGTATTTTGTGAACACCACCTTCAACTACCCGACCATGGCCGAAGCCTATCGGGTAGCGGCCTACGACGGCCTCAACCGGCTTTTTTGAGCGGCTCCGGCCGGTGGCCTGAGCCGGCCGGGGAGACCGATTTCAGTAATTCCCGAGGGTGGCAGTGGCCAAACCGGGAAAGTCTGTAATCAGGCTATCTACGCCGAAGTCGGCGAGCCTGCGCATCAGCGCGGGTTCGTTGACCGTCCACACGGATACGTGCAAACCCTGGCGTTGGGCTTTGGCCAGGCGCTCGGGTGTGCACAACGTCCAATTCAATGCCAAGTACTCACAGCCATAGTTCTGCGCGACCTTCAGCGGGTCGAGCCAGGCGTATTCTGCCACCAGCCCGCGTGACAGGTCCGGGGTGAGTTCCACCGCCGCCTTGAGCACTTCCCTTGAGCTGGACGTAACGGTGACCTTGTCCATCAGGCCGAAGCGCACCGCCATCTCGCGGATCGCCAACACAGTGGTCGCGGCGCGGGTGCGCGAAGCGCTTTTGACTTCCAGTTGCCAGTGATCGAAATCGCATTGTTCGAACAGTTCTTCCAGGCGCGGGATAGGGCAGGGCGAGACCCAGCCCGGGCCGCCCTTGCGCGCGTCCATTTTCACCAGGTCGGCCGCCGAATACTCGACCACCTTGCCGCGCCGGTCGGCGGTGCGCTTGAGGGTCGGGTCGTGGATGACCATCAGCTCGCCATCCATGGACAGGTGCAGGTCCAGTTCGCAGCGGCGTACGCCGTGCTTGAGGCATTGCTGAAAGCTGGTCAGGGTGTTTTCCGGTGCTTCGCCTTTGGCGCCGCGATGGCCGTAAATCAGGGTCACAGTTGCTCCTTTTCGCCAGGTCGTCCGGCGGGTGTATACGAATTCAGGTGGCCTGGGCGTCGCTTTTTTCCCGCGCCAGGCGCCGCTCCTGGGCTTGTTTTTGCAGGATGTAGCGCGCCAGCAACTGGCGTTGGGCATCGGTCATGGATTCGAATTCCGTGCCGACGTCGAAGCCGTCGCCCTTGGCTTCGCAATGGGTGACCTTGGCGCGCAGCAACAGGCCCAGCGCCTGGGGCATCAGCACCAGCTTGACCGCCAGGTGGGCACCCACAGTCAAGGATGAGGGGTATTGGAAGTCGATGCCGCCTTCGGAGATGATCACGGGCTGCGGCGCGCCCACTTCGTCCAGCAGGCCGAGCGCCATGACTTGGCTGAGCAGGTCCAGGCGTTTGTTCTGGACTTTGAGGAACGCCGCCAGGCTTCGATCTTTCTCGCTGATCTGGCGCAACAGGTGCTGAGCTTCGAATTCGCTCAAGTGCAATTCACTGAGCAGGTTGAACAGCGGTGAATCATCCAGCAATACTTCCTTGCCCGCTGCTTCAGGGGCAGACAGGCTTTTGATTTGAAGTGCGATCATGTCGTCGATACGGTAGTATTCGCGGCGCTCTTCTTCATCTAATGTCGTCATGGCGAACCCCTGCTGGCGGTAATGGTCTGAGTGTAAAGCTGCTTACCAGACCCCGCCACCGGGACGTCTTCTTTTCCTCCGAACAAGCCCCGACATGTTCAGACCTCTCTTCGTATTTATCGGCACGCGTTATACCCGTGCAAAGCGTCGCAATCATTTTGTGTCGTTCATTTCCTTGACCTCGATGATCGGGCTCGCCTTGGGCGTGGTCGTGATGATTGTGGTGCTGTCGGTGATGAACGGTTTCGATCATGAGATGCGCACCCGCGTGCTGGGCATGGTGCCCCACGCGACCATCGAAGCCAGCGAGCCCATCAGCGACTGGCAAAGCCTGGCCGATAAGGTCAAGCAGAACCCCAAGGTCGTGGCCGTTGCGCCGTTCACCCAGATGCAGGGGTTGCTGACCAACGACGGCAAGGTGCAGAAGATCCTGCTTAACGCCATCGACCCGGCTCAGGAACGCAAGGTCTCGATCATCGACCAGTTTATGCTGCAGGGCCGGCTCGACGACCTGGCCCCGGGCAGTTTTGGCATCGTTATCGGTGACAAGGCCGCGGCCAAGCTCGGCGTGGGTATCGGTGACAAGCTCACCTTCGTCGCCCCGGAAGTCACCGTGACCCCGGCCGGCATGTTTCCGCGCATGAAGCGTTTTACCGTGGTCGGCACCTTCCACGTCGGCGCTGGCGAGATCGACGGCTACCTCGGTCTGACCAATCTCACCGACCTGGCGCGCCTGCATCGCTGGCAGCCGGACCAGGTGCAGGGCCTGCGCCTGAAATTCAGTGACTTGTTCGACGCCCCGCGCGGTGCCTGGGAAATTGCCCAGCACCTGGGCGAGTCCGAGTATTACGCCCGCGACTGGACCCGCACCCACGGCAACCTGTACCAGGCCATCCGCATGGAAAAAGCCATGATCGGTCTGCTGTTGTTGCTGATCGTTGCCGTGGCGGCGTTCAACATCATCTCCACCCTGGTGATGGTGGTGAACGATAAAAAAGGCGACATCGCCATCCTGCGCACCCTCGGCGCCACGCCGGGTCAGATCATGGCGATCTTTATGGTGCAGGGCACCGTGATCGGCGTGGTCGGTACCTTGATCGGCACCGCCGTCGGGATCCTTGCTGCGTTGAACGTCAGCGCGGCCATCGCCGCACTGGAAACCCTGATCGGCCACAAGTTTCTTAACGCCGACGTCTACTTCATCGACTATCTGCCGTCCCAGGTCCAGACCCAGGACGTGTTGATGGTAGGCGGCGCGGCGTTGGTCCTGAGTTTCCTTGCCACCCTGTATCCAGCCTGGCGCGCGGCACGTACCCAGCCAGCACAGGCCTTACGTTATGAGTGAATCGGGCATGAGTGAAAAAGCAATCCTGAGCTGCCGCAACCTGGGCAAATCCTACGAGGAAGGCCCGGAGTCCGTGGTGGTGCTGTCCAACCTGCAGCTTGAACTGCATCCGGGCGAGCGCGTGGCGATCGTCGGCAGTTCCGGTTCCGGCAAAAGTACCTTGCTCAACCTGTTGGGCGGCCTCGATACGCCGTCCCAGGGCAGCGTCTGGTTGGCCGGTGAAGAGTTGTCGGCCCTGGGTGAGAAAGCCCGTGGCCAGTTGCGCAACCGCTCGCTGGGCTTTGTGTATCAGTTTCACCACCTGTTGCCGGAGTTCACCGCTCTGGAAAACGTGTGCATGCCATTGCTGATCGGCAAAACCGCGATCCCCGAGGCCCGTCAACGTGCGACGGCGCTGCTGGAGCGTGTCGGCCTCGGCCATCGCCTGGAGCACAAACCCGCGGAGTTGTCCGGCGGCGAGCGTCAGCGTGTGGCCATTGCCCGTGCCCTGGTGAACAACCCGGGCCTGGTGATGCTCGACGAGCCCACCGGCAACCTTGATTCGCACACTGCCCAGGGCATCAAGGACCTGATGCTGGAACTGAGCACCCAGATGCGCACCGCGTTCCTGGTGGTGACCCATGACATGAGCATGGCCCGGCAGATGGACCGCGTGTTGCACTTGCAGGAAGGTCATCTGGTCGCCATCTGACCTGTTTCAAGCCCGGCGCATGATGCCGGGTTTTCTATTTTTCCAACGGTGCCCGCGAATGTTCAGACCGTTATCGATTTTTATCGGCACGCGCTATACCCGCGCCAAGCGCCGCAACCGTTTTGTCTCGTTTATCTCGATGACCTCGATGATCGGCCTCGCCCTCGGCGTACTGGCGATGATCGTGGTGCTGTCGGTGATGAACGGCTTCCAGCGCGAAATGAGTTCGCGCATTCTCGGCATGGTGCCCCATGCGACCATTGTCGGCGTCAAGCCCATTGACGATTGGCAGCCAGTGGCCGCCGCGGCGATGAAGAACCCGCAGGTCACCGCCGCAGTGCCTTTCACGCAAATGGACGGCATGTTTTCCTATAAGGGTGCCATGCAGCCGATTGAAATCAGCGGCGTCGACCCGGCCCAGGAAGGCAAGGTGTCGATCGTGGCCCAGCATATCGTGCGCGGCAAACTGGAAGACTTGAGGCCCGGCGAGTTCGGCGTGGTGGTCGGTGAGATCACCGCGCGGCGTTTCCGCCTCAATGTGGGCGACAAGCTGACCCTGATCGTGCCGGAACTCAGTAGCGCGCCGGGCGGCATCACCCCGCGCATGCAGCGGTTGAATGTGGTGGGGATCTTCAAGGTAGGCGCCGAGCTGGATGGTTCCATGGCGCTGATCAACATGGCCGACGCCGCCGAGATACAGCATTGGCAGCCCAACCAGGTGCAAAGCGTGCGTCTGGCGGTGAAAGACTTGTACGCGGCACCCAAGGTTTCGGCGGATATCGCCGCCAGTTTGGGCGCGGGCTACAAGGCCGATGACTGGACCCACACCCAGGGCAGCCTGTTCAGCGCCATGAAAATGGAAAAAACCATGATCGGCCTGTTGCTGCTGATGATCGTCGCCGTGGCCGCGTTCAACATCATCGCCACGTTGATCATGGTGGTGAACGACAAGGGCGCGGACATCGCGATCCTGCGCACCATCGGCGCCACGCCGCGGCAGATCATGGCGATTTTCATGGTGCAGGGCACCGTGATCGGCATCGTCGGCACCTTGATCGGCGGCGTACTCGGCGTGATCGCGGCACTGAACGTGAGCGAACTGGTGGGCTGGCTGGAGCGCGTGACCGGGCAGCATATCTTCAGTTCGGATGTGTATTTTGTCAGTAACCTGCCCTCCGAGCTGCAGGGCGGCGACGTGCTGCTGATCTGCTCGGCCGGTTTTGTGCTGAGCTTTCTGGCGACGATCTACCCGGCGTATCGCGCGGCGAAGATCGAGCCGGCACATGCGCTGAGATATTCGTAATTATTTGGACCGCTATCGGGGGCAAGCCCCCTCCCACATAAGAACGGCGTTCAAGGTGTGGGAGGGGGCTTGCCCCCGATAGAGCCGGCCTGTCTTGCATCAATTTACCCTGGGCAACTCAATCACAAACCTTGTCACTCCAGCCGCGGATTCACAAAAAATCCGCCCCCCATGGGCTCGCACGATCGACTGGGTAATCGCCAAGCCCAAGCCGGCATGCTCGCTGCTGCCTTCGCGCCGCGCTGGATCTGCCCGATAGAAGCGGTCGAACAACCTCGGCAGCAACGGCGCCGGGATGCCATCGCCAGTGTTTTCCACCGCCAACCTCACCCCGTGCGCATCCTCAAGCATCGTCACCCGCACTTCGCCCCCGGCCGGGGTGAAGCGCAGCGCGTTGTCCAGCAGGTTCGACAACGCCCGGCGCAACATGCCGCGATCGCCGCGCGTTTGGGCAGCGCCCTCACGCACCAGGCGCACATTGGCGTCTTCGGCCAGCAGCGCAAAAAACTCCAGCAGCGCCTCCACTTCATCCGCCAGCGCCAGGGGCTCGCGCTTGGGCGTGAGCAACCCATGGTCGGCCTTGGCCAGGTACAACATGTCGTTGACCAACTGCGCCATCCATTGCAGTTCTTCCAGGTTGCTGTGCAGCGCCTCGCGATAATCTTCCAGCGGGCGCGGCTGGGTGAGGATGACCTGGGTGTGGGTCAGCAGGTTCGACAGCGGCGTGCGCAGTTCATGGGCGATGTCGGCGGAGAACGCCGAGAGGCGCTGGAATGCGTCATCCAGGCGACCGAGCATGGCATTGAAGGCCTGGGCCAGTTCCGCCAGTTCGGCGGGCATATGTTGCTGGGGCAGGCGTTGGGTAAGGGAGTTGGCCGACACACTGGCCGCGACTTCGCCCATGCGCCGCAGAGGCCGCAACCCGCTGCGCGCAGCCCAGGCGCCGAGCAGGGCGGTGGCCAGTGCCGAGAGGCCGACGGTAAGCCAGATCAACTGTTGCATGCGTTGCAGGAAATGCTGATGGTGGGTGATATCCAGCAGCAGGCTCAGTTGCGGCGAATCGGCCTGGCCCACAATCAGCGGTGTGTTGAGCACCCGATAGTCCGTGCCGGCCAGTCGCAGGCTATGCAGGCCGGGCGATTCCGGCAGGGTCAGGTTCGCTGTGCTGTCAAACCAGCGCTGGCCGGCGGCCGTGATGCGCAGCGCCAGGTCCGGTTGGCGGCTGAGTTCGGCCTGTAAAGGGGCTTGGTGTTGGGCGAACGCGTGCGGGGAATCGACGCCTTGCAGGGTGCCGCGTAGCGCAGTCAGTTTGCTGTCTAGCAGTTGCTGGTCCAACTCCAGGAAATGCGCCTCGCTGGCTCGATTGAACAGCACGCCGGCCAACAACGAGACCACCGCAGTACAGGCGGCAAACAACAGCGCCAGGCGACTGGCCAGGGACAGGCGTCGGATCAATTGCTTCGCTCCTCCAGCACATAGCCCATGCCGCGCACGGTGTGGATCAGTTTATTGGGGAAGTTGTCATCGACTTTCAGGCGCAGACGGCGGATCGCCACTTCGATGATGTTGGTATCGCTGTCGAAATTCATGTCCCACACCTGGGAGGCAATCAGCGACTTGGGCAGCACTTCGCCCTGGCGCCGCAGCAGCAATTCGAGCAGGGAGAATTCCTTGGCCGTCAGGTCGATACGTTGGCCGTCGCGTTCGACGCGGCGGCGGATCAGGTCCAGGCGCAGGTCGGCCAACTGCAGCGCAGTCTCCTGGGGCGTGCTGCTACCGCGTCGTAACAGGCTGCGCACGCGGGCCAGCAGTTCGGAAAAGGCGAACGGTTTGACCAGATAATCATCGGCGCCCAGTTCCAGGCCATGCACGCGGTCTTCCACGGCGTCACGCGCGGTGAGGAACAGTACCGGCACTTCCAGGCCGGCGGCACGCACCGCTTGCAGGATTTGCCAGCCGTCGCGGTCCGGCAGCATGACGTCGAGGATCAACAGGTCGTAGTCACCGGACAATGCCAGGTGCTGCCCGGTAGTACCATCGATCGCCAATTCGGTGGTGAAACCTGCCTCGGCCAGGCCCTGGCGCAGGTAGTGGCCGGTTTTCGGTTGGTCTTCGACGATCAGCAGTTTCATGGGCGGCTCTAGGCAACGAGTAACGAAGGGCTTTATACCGTGGGCGCCAGGGCAAAGGCGCAACCTGACAAAGTTGTAATCTAGCAGTCAGCTGGCTGGCAGCGGCGCCATCTTAGAGTGCGTCTCAAGCGGATTACATTTTTTTGGAGAATAGCGATGGCATTGCGTACACCCCTGCTATTGGCGGGCTGCCTGTTGGCGTTGAGCTTCAATGCGCTGGCCGATGGTGCTTCCACCTATGCGTTCGGCCAGCCGGCGCCGGCCGACAAAGCCACGCGTACCGTGGAAGTGACGATGCAGGACATTGCCTACTCGCCAGCATCCATCGATGTAAAGGCCGGTGAGACGGTGCGTTTCGTACTGGTCAACAAAGGCAACCTGCTGCACGAATTCAACCTGGGCGACGCGGCGATGCATGCACAGCACCAGAAGGAAATGTTGCAGATGCAGGCCAGCGGCATGCTCACCGCCACCGGCATGGGAAAAATGGACCACAGCGCCATGGGGCACGATGGGATGATGAAACATGACGATCCCAACAGCGTGCTGGTGGAGCCGGGCAAGACGGCTGAACTGACGTGGACCTTCAAGCAAGCCACTGGCCTGGAGTTCGCGTGTAACCTACCGGGCCACTATCAGGCCGGCATGGTGGGTAAGGTCAACGTCAGCCAGTGAGCGGCTGAGGCGCAAAGGCGGGGGCAAGGCTGTTAGACTGGCGCGGTTTATTTAGCCAGGTTTCCGCCATGCATCCCGCAGCCGAACATTCGCCGCTGGGCAAGTCCAGTGAATACATCTCCACTTACACTCCGTCGTTGCTGTTCCCGATTCCCCGCGCCGCCAAGTGGGCCGAGCTGGGCCTGAGCGCCGAAACCCTGCCGTACCAAGGCGTGGATTTCTGGAACTGCTTCGAGCTGTCGTGGCTGTTGCCATCGGGCAAACCGGTGGTGGCCATCGGTGAATTCAGCATCCCCGCCGATTCGCCGAACATCATCGAATCCAAGTCTTTCAAGCTGTACCTCAACTCGTTGAACCAGAGTGCTTTTGCCGATAGCCAGAGCCTGGAAGCGACCCTGCGCGCCGACCTCAGCGCGGCCGCCGGCAAACCGGTGGGCGTGCGCATCCGCAGCCTGGCCGATGTTGAAGCCGAAGGCGTACAGGCGCTGCCGGGTGTATGTATCGACGATTTGGATATCAAGGTCAGCAGTTACGAACATCCGCGCCCAGAGCTGCTGCGCTGCGATGCATCGCGCACCGTCGAGGAGAGCGTGCATAGCCATTTGCTCAAGTCCAATTGCCCGGTCACCAGTCAGCCGGACTGGGGCAGCGTGGTGGTGGAGTACCGGGGGGCGGCGCTAGATCACGCCAGTTTGCTGGAATACCTGGTGAGCTTCCGCCAGCACTCAGACTTCCATGAGCAGTGCGTGGAGCGGATTTTCCTGGATGTGCAACGTTTGCTGAACCCGGAGAAGCTAACGGTGTATGCACGGTATGTGCGGCGGGGTGGGTTGGACATCAACCCATATCGAAGCACCGAGAATACTCAGTTCTTAAACATGAGGCTCGCGCGTCAGTAAGCCTTTATCCAAAAATACTGTGGGAGCTGGCTTGCCTGCGATTGCGATCTTTCAGTCATTTATCCAGTGACTGATACGCCGGTATCGCAGGCAAGCCAGCTCCCACATTTGGTCTTGGGTTCGGCTTGGGCTCGGGTTAGATGCCCATACTGCCCAGGGTAGTGACTATATTGCGAAACGCTCCAGCCAGCCCGGGATGACTGGATTCAAACTCGATCGCCGCTTTGTTGAAATCGTCGGCAATGCTGGGTGACTGGGCGCCCGGTTCCATTTGAAGTTGAAAATTCAAATCGGCAACCAGTTTTTCCAGTGCTTGGCGCTTTTCGAGGGGCAAATCTGGATGCTCTTCCAGTTGTTTGCTCACAATATCGGCCTGCTGTTTTAACTTCTCGCGATCAGGCATCACATTCTTCCTTTTATCGATAGGCACTGGCATAGACCGCGGCACGCCGGGAAAGGTCTACGGACTTACTCGTAGATTAATTCACTGGCGGCGACTGTGCATGATCTCGATCAGGGCTTCTCGCCTTTGAGTTGGCGCAGGCTGATGTCCGCCAGGCAGGTGCCGAGTTCGCCGAGGTGATCGATCACCGAGTGCACGCCCAGCCCATACAACGCCACGGTGGCTTTACCGCGCTTGTACTCGCGTTCCTGTTCGCTGAGCGCTTGCCATTGCTCGGGCGCCAGGCCGCACAGCGAGCCGCAGGAGGCCAGGCCGATGGTCCACAGTCCGGCATTCAAGCCTGACTGCAACAGGCGCGGCTCGCCGCTGACCAGTACGCAGCCTTCCAAGCGCTCGATATTCAACTCCATCAAGGCTTGCCAGCAGGCATGGGGCGCCGGCCAGCGGATCGGGGAGGGCGTCGCGGCCTTGAGCCAGCGCGGCAGTACGGCTGCCAATGGCGTGGTCACGGTAGGAGGCAGCTCATCCAACCAGGCGCACGGCACGCCTTGTTCCTTCAGGCTGCGTAGGACGTTCAGAGCGCCTGGGGTGGCTTGGGAGTGTGGCGACGATGAATCGGTGCGCGCCTGGGAACCAAAGTCCACCAGGCAGCCACTCAGGCCGAACAACACGGCAGTCAGGGTAGGAGCGCTGGCGTTGGCAATTTCGGCGTGTGGCATGTCGACGTCCCTGAAATAGCTCAAACGCTATCGAGACGGGATGACAAGGCGATGACAGCTTTATTTAATTGTAGGAATTTTGTCCATTTTGCGTATGTCGTTTCCTAGCGGCTGCCTAATTGGATACTTCCGTCATATACTAACGGCCTTATTCAGGGCATAGCGCCCATGACAGACCATTCAAGGAGCTAAAGCTATGCGCTGGAGCCATTATTTCGCTCAGCTGTCGGTGTGTGCCACTGTGATGCTGGCGCCGTTCGCCGTACAGGCTGCATCGGAAGACGATCCATGGGAAAGCATCAACCGCCCGATCTTCACATTCAACGACACGGTTGATACCTACGCCCTCAAGCCTTTGGCTCAAGGCTATCAGTGGATCACCCCGCAATTTGTCGAAGACGGCATCCATAACTTCTTCCGCAACATCGGCGATGTCGGCAACCTGGCCAACAACGTGCTGCAACTCAAGCCCCATAACGCAGGTGTGGATACGGCCCGTTTGCTGGTCAACACCACATTTGGCGTGCTGGGTTTTATTGATGTCGGCACCAAAATGGGGCTGCAACGCAGTGACGAAGACTTCGGCCAAACCTTGGGTTACTGGGGCGTGGGCAGCGGTCCTTACGTGATGCTGCCACTGTTGGGGCCAAGTACGCTGCGTGATGCGCCGTCCAAGTATGTCGATAGCTACACCCAGCCGTATCGCTATATGAACGATATCGACTGGCGCAACAGCACCATGGGCCTGAACATCATCGACACCCGTGCCAGCTTGCTCGACAGCGAGAAGCTGATCACCGGTGACAAGTACACCTTCATCCGCAATGCTTACCTGCAGAACCGCGAGTTCAAGGTTCGAGATGGCAAGGTGGTTGACGACTTTTAAGCTGTGACATATTGAAATGAAAAAGGCGACCTCTGTAGGGTCGCCTTTTTTGTGCGCGCTTTTCAGCTCATTTTCAAGATTTTGAGCCCCAGCTTCTGTTGCTCGTCTTGCGCGTTGACCCAAACCACCTCGGTATCGGCTTCAAGGCCCTTGAGTGCTGCGTGCTCGGAGTCAATGCGCACGCTCAGCAGGTCACCGACGCTGAATTGACGAGGCGCCTGCACCTGCATACCGGAGCTGGAAAGGTCCAGGCAAACACCTTCAATTTCCTGGCCTGCGTGGATCAAAGACACATTGGTATCCACCCGCATGCGGATGAAATCGCGTTTTTCGGCGTAGTCGCGCTCTCGGTCGCTCATCGGTTTCATCCTTACTTTGTGTTGTGGTCTTGGCTGTTCTTATAACTCCCGGTGATTTGCGGTGTAAAGACGCCCGGCGACCATCGGCATGAGCTTGAAACACCTGGCGGATGGGAGTACCGTCTGCGCCTTAGAAGGGCACCTCTGCTTTACAGTTGTGCGTGGGCAAAAGGCCTATGCTTTGTAGGACAGAGAGGCTAGAAAGCGAATCCAGTAGTATGAGCCCGGCCATTGCCGCGCCGCCTACGCCAACCTAATTCTGGCGCCGTTTGCCCACATGCAAAAAACCAGTGCCACGCTGCTGATAATCGATGACGACGAAGTAGTGCGCGCGAGCCTCGCGGCCTATTTGGAAGACAGTGGCTTCAGCGTCCTGCAGGCCAGTAATGGCCAACAGGGTCTCCAGGTGTTCGAGCGCGATAAGCCCGACCTCGTGATCTGCGACCTGCGCATGCCCCAGATGGGTGGCCTTGAGCTGATTCGCCAAGTCACCGAGCTGGCGCCGCAGACGCCGGTGATTGTGGTGTCCGGCGCTGGCGTGATGAATGATGCCGTCGAAGCCTTGCGCTTGGGCGCCGCCGATTACCTGATCAAACCCCTGGAAGACCTGGCGGTGCTGGAGCACTCGGTACGCCGTGCCTTGGACCGTGCGCGTCTGCTGCTGGAAAACCAGCGCTACCGTGAAAAGCTCGAAACCGCCAACCGCGAGCTGGAAGCCAGCCTGAATCTGCTGCAGGAAGACCAGAACGCCGGTCGTCAGGTACAGATGAACATGCTGCCGGTAAGCCCGTGGACGATCGATGAGTTCCGGTTTGCCCACCAGATCATCCCGTCGCTGTACCTGTCGGGAGATTTTGTCGACTATTTCCGCGTCGATGAGCGCCGCGTTGCGTTCTACCTGGCGGACGTGTCCGGCCACGGTGCTTCATCCGCCTTTGTGACCGTGCTGTTGAAGTTCATGACCACACGACTGTTGTTTGAATCCAAACGCAATGGCACCTTGCCGGAGTTCACTCCGTCACAGGTACTGGGCCACATCAATCGAGGCCTGATCAGCTGCAAGCTGGGCAAGCATGTGACGATGGTCGGCGGCGTAATTGACGAAGAAACTGGTCTTTTGACCTACAGTATCGGCGGTCACCTGCCGATGCCTGTTTTATACACTCCCGACAGTGTGCGTTACCTGGAAGGCCGTGGCCTGCCCGTAGGCTTGTTCAATGAAGCCACCTACGAAGACCATATTCTGGAACTGCCGCCGACGTTCAGTCTTACGCTGATGTCCGACGGCATTTTGGATCTTCTTCCAGAGCCTACACTCAAAGAGAAAGAAGCTGCCTTGCCCCAACGGGTCAAGTCGGCGGGCGGCAGCCTGGATGGCTTGCGGCAGGTTTTTGGATTGGCCACGCTGGGGGAGATGCCGGATGATATCGCCCTACTGGTGTTGAGCAGGAATCTTTGATGAGTACCGGAAGAATCCAATTCGCCGAGCAAGACGGGACGTTTGTCCTGAAGTTTGTCGGTGAAGTGCGCCTGACCTTGTGTTCGGCGCTGGATGCGACGATTGAGCGGATCTTCACTGCGCTGAATTTCTCGGCGATCGTGATCGATCTGACCGAAACCCGCAGTATCGATAGCACCACGCTGGGGCTGCTGGCCAAGCTGTCCATTCTGTCGCGCCAGAAGGTCGGCCTGTTGCCGACGGTGGTGACGACCCACGAGGACATCACCCGTCTATTGCAATCCATGGGCTTCGATCAGGTGTTCAACATCGTCGATCGCCCGATACCTTGCCCGGAATGCCTGACTGACCTGCCCTCTCAGGACCAGTCCGAGGAAGTGGTGCGGGTTAAGGTGCTGGAGGCGCACAAGATCCTGATGGGTCTCAACGAATCCAATCGCGAAGCCTTCCACGATCTGGTCAACGCCCTAGAGCGCCACTGAGCCTCTGCCTATCATTCGCCCCATTGTGGGAGGGGGCTTGCCCCCTATAACGCAGTGTCAATCAATGTATCTTCCACTGTTGAAATGACATCGGCCTGAGACATCGACACAAAAAAGGGCGGTACCCTCACAGGTACCGCCCTTTTTGTCGCCTCCGCCGTTTACAGCTTAGCGGACAGCAGCGCCTCCAGCTTCTCCTGGTCCCGCGCAAACTGGCGAATACCTTCGGCCAGTTTCTCGGTTGCCATCGCATCCTCGTTGGACTCCCAACGGAACTGCGCTTCAGTCATATGCACGCGCGCCTCGCCCGCATGGCCTGGCGACAACTTACGCTCCAACTTTCCTTCATCCGCCGCCAACTTTTCCAGCAGGTCCGGGCTGATGGTCAGGCGATCACAGCCGGCCAGTTCTTCGATCTGGCTCAGATTGCGGAAGCTCGCGCCCATGACCACGGTTTTGTAGCCATTGGCCTTGTAGTAGTTGTAGATGCGCGTCACTGACTGCACACCTGGATCGTCGGCGCCGGTGTAGTCATTGCCATTGGCTTTCTTGTACCAGTCGTAGATGCGGCCCACGAACGGCGAAATCAGGAACACACCGGCTTCGGCACAGGCCACAGCCTGAGCGAAGGAGAACAGCAGCGTCAGGTTGGTCTGGATGCCTTCTTTTTCCAGCTTTTCCGCAGCGCGAATGCCTTCCCAGGTGGAGGCGATTTTGATCAGCACACGGTCACGGCCAACGCCGGCTTTTTCGTACAGGTCGATCAGACGGTGCGCACGCTTGAGTATCGCGCCTTCGTCGAACGACAAACGGGCGTCCACCTCGGTGGAAATACGGCCCGGTACCACTTTGAGAATCTCTTGACCCACCGCCACCGCAAACCGGTCGCTGGCCAGGCCTACATCGCCGTTGCAGTCCTGCACGCATTCATCCAACAGCTTGGCATAGCCTGGAATCGATGCGGCCTTGAGCAGCAGGGAAGGGTTGGTGGTGGCATCCTGCGGCTTGAGCTTGGCGAGCGTGGAAAAATCGCCGGTATCGGCTACGACGGTGGTGAACTGCTTGAGTTGTTCCAGCTTGGAAGTCATGGGCGTGCTCTGTCCTATGGGTCTGATGACATTACCCGAGCGCCAACAAGCGCTCAAGGGCGCAAATGCGTTCGATCGTTTGCGAGGGCAACAACCTGAAAACAGCCGTTTGAATTACCGGCCGTGGTGATCAATAGGAGGACAAAAGCGCTCGCAGGTTCAACCCAACTGCCCGAATACCTGCTGACGAAACCAGGTCAAAATGTGGGAGGGGGCTTGCCCCCTATAGCAGCGCCAGCCAATCCACGCTTGGCTGCCCCCTGCAAGCAATCCCATCAACGCCCTTCCAGCAGAGCCCCAGCCTGATCCAGCAACGCCAGCGGATCCGCCGCCTTATGAATATCCACCGACAACAACTGCCTGAACTTGCGTGCCCCAGGGAAACCGGTGCCCAAGCCCAGCACATGCCGAGTAATGTGATGCATCGTCCCACCACTCGCCAGATGCTCAGCAATATAGGGGCGCAACTGCGCTAGCGCCTGGGCACGACTAATCACCGGCACCTCGCTGCCAAACAACTGCTGATCCACCTCCGCGAGCAGATAGGGATTGTGATATGCCTCACGTCCGAGCATCACCCCATCGAACGTCTGCAAATGCTCCTGGCACTGCTCAAGCGTCTTGATCCCACCATTGAGCACGATCTCCAACGCCGGAAAATCCTGCTTCAACTGCGCCGCCACGTCATAGCGTAACGGTGGAATGTCGCGGTTTTCCTTCGGCGACAAGCCTTCAAGAATCGCAATCCGCGCATGCACCGTAAAACTGGTGCAGCCTGCCTCGTTCACGGTCCCGACGAAATCACACAACTGGGCATAGCTGTCGCGGCCGTTGATACCGATGCGATGCTTGACCGTCACCGGAATCGACACTGCATCACGCATCGCCTTCACACAATCGGCCACCAGCGCCGGATGCGCCATCAGGATCGCGCCGATCATATTGTTCTGCACACGGTCGCTGGGGCAGCCGACGTTCAGATTCACCTCATCGTAACCAGCCGCCTCGGCCATGCGCGCACAGGCCGCCAAATCGGCGGGAACACTGCCGCCCAGTTGAAGCGCCAGCGGGTGCTCGGCTTCGTTGTGGCGCAGGAAGCGCTCGTGATCGCCATGCAGGATCGCACCGGTGGTGACCATCTCGGTGTAGAGCAGGGCGTGCTTGGAGAGCAGGCGTAGGAAGAACCGGCAGTGGCGGTCGGTCCAATCCATCATCGGGGCGACGGAGAAGCGGCGGGAGAGTGGAGCGGGTTGTAAGAGCATGGGGGATCTGAGTCAGCGAGGCGAATGGGGCGCAGTTTATCAGGGATGCATCCGAAACGTTGCGCGTTCAAGAGCCTCGTCTCCGTCCGGCAGGAGCCTGAACCCACCCTGTCGCGCATTAAAGTTTCATCATCGTTTCTGCCCGGTAGGTCTACGATCTGCTCAAGCGAGGACCGCCGAGCCTCCAGCCCCTAGGGAACCGAAAATGACTTCAAACCTTGTCAAAGTCGTGTTGATCGCCGGTGCGTTGTTGTTGAGCGCGTGTTCATCGTCTTCTGCTGTCAGCAGCGACCCGTGTTTTTCAGGCGGGTGCCAAGCCTTTGGCGACCACAGCCCCAACAAAGCCGCCAAGATGAATTTTGGCGGCAGTGGGTTGGGGAGCAGTTATGGGGAGTATGGGGCGGGGTTGTTGCATGATGATTGATGGGGTGATGGGTCAGTCAGTGGTGTATTGACTGGCCCATCGCTATCGGGGGCAAGCCCCCTCCCACAGTTTGATCTCCAGTGGAGCGGGTGGCGTTAGTGGCCGCCTTGCATGCGGCGGGCGATCAAATAGATGCCCAGGCCGACCAGTGCGGTGGCGGCGCCGATGTAGCCGGTGCTGGTCCAGCCGTACCCGGCGGTGATCGCCATGCCGCCGAACCACGGCCCCAGGGCGTTCGCGAGGTTGAATGCCGCATGATTGGAGGCCGCTGCCAGGCTGGGGGCTTCGTGGGCGATGTCCATCAGGCGGATTTGCAGCGGTGCGGCCAGTGACACCATGGTGCCGACCAGGCCCATGCTTAGCAGCACGCCCCATAACGAGGATGCGGCGACGGGGAAGAACAGCAGCACCGCCATCGACCACACCAATATCAGACCCACCGCGCGAAATTGCAGGCGGTCGAAAAGCTTACCGCCGGCGATATTGCCGATGATCCCGCCCACACCGAAGGCTGCCAGGCCGAAGGGGATCCACTGGGGCGACACCTTGGTCACTTCCAGCATGGTCGGCGCCAGGTAGCTGAATACGCAGAACATCCCGGCAAAGCCGATGGCGCCGATGGCCAGGGCCATCCAGACCTGGGGTTTGGTGAAGGCGCGCAGTTCTTTGCGCGGGTCGCTGCGTTGTTCGTCATGGCGGTGGGGCACGAACTGCCAGACCAGAGCGATGGTGCACAGAGCAATCGCACTCACCAGTGCAAACGCCGAGCGCCAACCTAGGTACTGGCCGAGGAAGGTGGCGATGGGGTTGCCCAACAGCATGGCCAGGGTCAGGCCCATCATCACGCGGGCCACGGCGCCGGCGCGTTTGTCGGTGGGCACCATGCTGGAGGCCACCACGGCGGCAATGCCGAAGTAGGCGCCATGGGGCAGGCCGCTGATAAAGCGAAACGCTACCAGCGAGCCGAAGGTCGGGGTAAACGCCGTGGCCAGATTGCCCAACGCATACAGCCCCATCAGCAACAGCAACATGTGTTTGCGCAGCAATTTGGCGCCGAGGATCGCCAGCAGCGGCGCGCCGACCATTACGCCCAACGCATAAGCGCTGATGGCGTGGCCGACCTGGGGTTCACTCAAGTTCAGGTTATGGGCGATGTCGGGCATCAGGCCCATGATGGCGAATTCGCCGGTGCCGATTGCGAACGCGCCCACGGCCATGGCCGCTTCCATTTTGGCGGCACTGCGCGCGGGCAGCACATGCCCGGGTGTTTGCTGGATAGACATGAATCGCTCTGTTTTGATGAAGGGCACGAAAGACAGCCGCCGATGCTACGCAAGCAACGACGAAGGTGTCTAGAACAGCCATTTGCACCAGAGTTCCCGCGCGATTGCCAGGCTGTGACCCCACGTCGCGCCCGCCAGGCTTGACACTGTGGCCGATCCAGCGCGCTAAAGCGGTTGTTTTGGCGTTGTCAATTAGCCAAACAGCGCATAACGGCCTTTTGCCGTGATATTCTGCGCGCCGTCCTGGTTTGGTCTGTTCCCGCAACGTACTCCTGTATACGTCGCGTGGGGCGGCTGTCGCCGGGTAGCTGAAGCCAATAATGATAAGAAGTCAGCGCAGAAGGGACATAAAAGTGAAGTCGATACGTCGGCTTTGTGTGCCCACCCTGCGACCCTGAATTGACTGTGCACACCTCGCGGTGCGTTGCCTGGCGCAGCGCGATAGCGGCGTGCCCAGGCGCAGGGGCTGCGGGGCGGATGGCGTTTTATCATAGGTGCTACTGATGTTTAAGAAAGTTAACACTGCCCTGCTGGGGCTGGCGTTGTCGATGGGGATCACGACCGCGCAAGCGCAAGAGCCTAAGAAAGTCGATGTGCTGCTGATCGGCGGCGGCATCATGAGCGCGACCCTCGGCGTATGGCTCAACGAGCTGGAGCCGGATTGGTCGATGGAGATGGTCGAGCGTCTCGACGGCGTCGCCGAAGAAAGCTCCAACGGCTGGAACAACGCCGGTACTGGTCACTCGGCTCTGGCTGAGCTGAACTACACCCCAGAAGACAAGAACGGCAACGTTGAGATCCCGAAAGCGGTCGAGATCAACGAAGCGTTCCAGATCTCCCGTCAGTTCTGGTCCTGGCAGGTCCAGCAGGGCGTGCTGAAGAACCCACGTTCGTTCATCAACTCCACACCGCACATGAGCTTCGTGTGGGGCGATGACAACATCAAATTCCTGAAAAAACGCTACGAAGCCCTGCAGGCCAGCCCGCTGTTCGCCGGTATGCAGTACTCCGAAGACCCGGCGCAGATCGCCAAATGGGTGCCGCTGATGATGGAAGGGCGTGACCCGAACCAGAAAATCGCGGCCACTTGGACCCCGATCGGCACCGACGTGAACTTCGGCGAAATCACGCGCCAGTTCGTCGCGCACCTGCAAACCACTCCGAAGTTCGATCTGAAGCTGTCCAGCGAAGTGCAGGACATCACCAAGAACGATGACGGTTCGTGGCGCGTCAGCTACAAAAACCTGAAAGACGGCACCAAGACTGAAACCGACGCCAAGTTCGTGTTCATTGGCGCTGGCGGCGGTGCACTGCACCTGCTGCAAAAGTCCGGCATTCCTGAAGCCAAGGAATACGCAGGTTTCCCGGTGGGTGGCTCGTTCCTGGTGACCGAGAACCCGACCATCGCCGAGCAGCACCTGGCTAAAGCCTACGGTAAAGCTTCGGTCGGCGCGCCGCCGATGTCGGTGCCGCACCTGGACACCCGTGTGCTGGATGGCAAACGCGTGATCCTGTTTGGCCCATTTGCGACCTTCTCCACCAAGTTCCTGAAGGAAGGTTCGTACCTGGACCTGCTGACCAGCACCACCACCCACAACATCTGGCCAATGACCAAAGTCGGTATTCGTGAATACCCACTGGTCGAGTACCTCGCCGGCCAACTGATGCTGTCCGATGACGACCGTTTCAAGGCGCTGCAAGAGTACTTCCCGAACGCCAAGCAATCCGACTGGCGTCTGTGGCAGGCCGGTCAGCGCGTGCAGATCATCAAGCGTGACGAAGAGCAGGGCGGCGTCCTGAAACTCGGCACCGAAGTGGTCAGCTCCGCCGACAACACCATCGCCGGCCTGTTGGGTGCATCGCCAGGCGCGTCCACCGCGGCTCCGATCATGCTGACCGTGCTGCAGAAAGTGTTCAAGGACAAGGTCGCCACCCCGGCCTGGCAGGAAAAACTGCACCAGATCGTGCCGAGCTATGGCACCAAGCTGAACGACAGCCCGGAAGCGGTTGCCAAGGAATGGGCCTACACCGCCGGTGTCCTGCAACTGACACCACCGCCTGCAATCCCACAGCGGTCGGCACCAACGGCTACCGAGGCTGCCAAGCCTGCGGCCCAGCCAAGCAAGCCGGCGTCTGACCTGGCGCTGTAAAAAATGCTGTAAGACACAACAAAGCCCGCTGAACCGGTAACGGTCAGCGGGCTTTTTTGTGGGCATCTGTCAGAGGGTGAAGCCCTGCTTCAACTGCTCATGCAGATCGAGCGCCAAGTAGTTCGCGCTATCGGACAGCAAGTAGAGATGGTGGCGTGGCAGTTCGGGCAGTTGCACCCCTGGAATGTTTTTAGTCAGCCCGGCGGTGATGCGACTTTCTTCGATCATGCCCACGGCCAGGCCACAACTGATGGCCGCCTCCACTGCCGTGGAGCTGGCGCTTTCCAGTAGCACCCGGTAGTAGGTGCCGTTGTCCTTGAGCACCCGCATGGCGGAGGCGCGGTAGGGGCAACCGTTCAATTGCACGGCGATCGGCAGCGGCGCCTGTTCGGGTGTTGTGAAATCTTCGGAAACCACCCACACCGGTTGTATCGACCCCAACAGCTCCCCTTGTTCCAACGGCTGGGCGCTGACAATCAACGCCAGATCGATCTGCTCACGGCTGAACATGGTGAACAATTCACCACTGGATCGGGCTTCGACTTCCAGTTCGAGCAGCGGATTGTCGGCGATCAGTTGCGGCAGGAAGTCCCGCATAAAGGCCGGTGCGTAGGAGTCCGGCAAGCCCAGGCGGATTTTCCCCTGCATGCGTTGTGGGGTCAGGGAAGCGAGGAGTCGGTCATGGCTCTTTAGAAAGTCAGTGGTTTCGCTGAGCAGCTTCTTGCCATACATCGTCAGCTCCACGCCCTGATTGCTGCGGATAAACAAACGCTGACCGATCAACGCTTCGAGCTTCTGGATCTGCGTGGTGACCGTCGAGGCGCTGCGGTGCACATGTTGGGCGGCTTCATTGAAGCGCCGAAAGCGGGCCACCGCATGAAAGGTGCGCAACAGGTCGACATTCAATTGTTTGCTCATGATTCTTCTTTTAAGGATCAGTTGTGCAGATTATTCAAATATACAAAATCATGCTCGCTCCCTAGGCTTTGGGTCAAGCAGGTACGCCGGCGTGCCTGAGAACAATAAGAAAGGGAGCGCTTATGGATATCAATGAGCTGGTGGTGTCGTCGTTGAAGAACAACCACGGCTTTGAAAGCCCGATATGGACGGTTGAAAATGCCGCTAAATACGCGGCCACAGGCGCTGATTTATCGGAATGGGACCGGTTGGTCAGCGAAGAAATCCTGCACCTGATGACCTCGCTGAATCAGGAGGGCGTCGACCGCGTGGATCTGTGCGCCGCACCCTGTGGCCAAGGCGCATTGGGTCAACTGTTGCGCGCGGTGGCGGATGACCTTGTGGAGCTGGTCGGTCAAGACCGCTTGCACTATGTGGAGTTGGGCCCTGAGCCGATCAAAACCTGCGCGCTGATGCGACACCTGCTGGAGAACGGCGCTGAGCCGTTGCATTACACCGCCGTTGATATCAACCAGGCATCACACGGGGTCATGCGCCGATCGGTCGAGCCATTGCTCGCAGCGCCGCAAGGGTTTCGCTACTTGTCGACGGATTTTCGCTCGCTGTACAGGCGTCACATCGACTGCGGGCAGGATGTGACGCTGATCACCATGCTGGGGTTTCAGGAAGGCAATGAACTGCCCGACACCATCGGACAGATCCTACGGCGTATTGGTGGCGCGCGAACCTACGTGCTTTCGGAGATGCAACTGTCCACTGCCCAGGGCGACGAACACATCCAGCGCTTTTACCGGCACGACTGTATGTATCGATTCTCCGACCTGATCGGCATGAAGCTCGGCTTCCAGAAAACCGGCGAGCACGAAGTGGTTGTTTTAGAAATCGAGCACGGGGTGGATCGCTACCGCGTTGCCGCCACCTTGTTGCCCGTCAGCAAAGGCTCGGCACAGGGCTACCTGTTGACCAATGTCTGTTTGAAGTACACCCGCGAACAATTTACCCGCGTACGCCAGGACTACGGCGGTTGCCGCGTCATCGGCGAGTACTGCAGCGGTGACGGCAGCGTGCTGTTTCAGCTGTCGGAATATTGCGCGGATCACGCGGCCGTCAATTGAGTGAGGCATCACCATGAAAAGACAAAGTGAGCTACCGGTATTCGCCCAAGGCTTCGCGCGCGTCAGATCAGCCTTGCAGGCGTCATTGGCCCCCACATCCCGTTGTAAACATCCGGGCGCATTGCTCGATACGTTGCAACCTTGGCGTGACAGCTATTTGCGAACGGATGGGCCCAGTCTCATGGGGAGCCGCACCCTTGCGGACTTGGGTTATGTGGCCTCGCCCTTGGCGGTTTCCACGTCTCAACAGTTGACGGCCTTGGCCCAGGTATCCGGGCTGTTCAGCGAGCAGGGCATCCTCCAACTGCGGCGTGCCTGTTATCAGCTGGAGGCGGGTTCCAGCACCAGTGACTGGATCATCTCGAACCGCACCCGCGGCGTCACCGAGTCGTCCACATTGATACGCGAGATGATGAACAGTCGGGCCTTTCTGCTGGCTGTATCGCGCATTGCCGGGGTTCCGTTGGTGCCCCATCCGTTCCCGCGGGCGCGTTCCCAGGTCAACTATTTCTATCCGCCTCAGGCACACCACGACAAGGCACAGATCGGCATGTGGCACACCGACGGCACCAGTTTCGTGTTGAATATTCTGCTGTCTGAGTCCGACGAGTATGACGGCGGCGAGTTCGTCTACTTCGATGGCACCGCTGAACAGTTCGATGTCGAGGAGCTGGATCAGCGTGTGCGCAGTTGCTCGGTCAAATCCAGTGGTGATGCGGTGTATATCTACGGCAGCCGTGTGTTCCATGGAGTGCGTCCGCTTACGCGCGGTCGTCGTATGTCGTTGGTGCTTTCGTTTCATTGCCCTTATAGCCAGGAGGATGTGAACAAGTTCTGGCACCTGGCTTCGGACGATGGGGTCTTGCGGACGATCCGGCCGTGGTTCCGTTTACAACACGACCTGGTACGGCCGGCCCACGAGCAGTACCAGCGGCTGGGCATCGAGCCGATCACCTTCGCCGATCTCGATCCGTTGAGCGTGGCGCCGTGAGCGCCACTCACGGCACGCCTCGCATGGGTTATGTGAAGCTGCTGCTCCTGCAGGCGGTGTTTGTCCTGTCCTGGAGTTCGGGCTTTATCGGCGCCAAATTGGGCGCGCAGAGTGCCGGTGCATTCAACCTGCTGTTCTGGCGATTTCTGTTGGTCTCGCTGTGCCTGGGCATGTTTTTGAATGTGCGGTTGCTCAAGGTTTCCTGGGCGCAGATACGCCATCACGCGGTGATCGGGTTTCTCTCGCAATTCCTCTACTTAAGTTGCGTTTACGTCGCGATCCAGAACGGGTTGCCGCCGGGGATCGCGGCGATTATCGCGGCCTTGCAGCCGTTGATGACGGCGGCGCTGTCAACGGGGAACGCTGGGGAGCGCAGTGGTGGATGGCAGTGGTTGGGGTTGCTGATCGGGTTTGTCGGCGTGTCGATCGTCATCTCGGGGCAATACGGCAGCAGCGGGCAAAGTGTCGGCCTGGTCATGTATCTGTTGCCGCTGGTGTCGGCGTTGGGGCTGACCCTGGCAACCCTGTATGAGCGCCGTTCGGCGCAACAACACAGCACGGGCCTGGTCTTGCCGCTGTTTATCCAATCGCTATTGACGCTGATCGGGTTTACCGCTGCGGTGTTGTATACCGACACCCTGAGCATTCCCCGTGAGCCTGAGGTACTGATCTCGATTGTCTGGCTGACGGTGTTCTCGACCTTCATTGCCTACTTGAGTCTTTGGATGCTGCTGCGGTTCATGACCGCGACCCATGTGGCAGTGCTGGTTTACCTTGAGCCGCCAGTGACCTTGGTGTGGGCGGCGTTGATGTTTGGCGATGCGATTCTCGCCTCCACCTATGCCGGCATTGCGGTGGTTGTCGCCGGTCTGATTCTGGTTCGACTCAAGCGACCGACCGTCGCCTGCACATCGTGATGCCCTCAGCTTCAGCAAGCCGACAGATATCGCCTGTTACAAATTGTCCATGGCCACGCAGGAGCATGGCTGCGGCAACGGGGGGATTTTTGACAGCGGCAGGTGTTGGGCGCTTACGCCCGAGGGGTTTGTATGTTGCTACGTTATGCGGCATTGGCGGCGGTGGTCGTGGCTGCGTCCGGGTGTGTGCAAGAGCGTGTGGTGCATGAGCGCCGACCGGTGCAACGGGAATATGTCGAGGTGGTGGCGCCGCAGCCGCCGCCGGTGCAAGTGGTCGAAGTCGAACCGCCAGCACGTTATGGCTATATCTGGTCTCGCGGTTATTGGCGTTGGGAGGGCGGTCGCTACGTGGCGGTCCATGGCCACTGGGAGCCAGTGCGCGAAGGCTATCGCTATGTGCATCCGCATTGGGTGCAGCGCAGTGATGGCTTTCACTGGCAGATTGGTGGCTGGGTGCGTTGAGCCCGGCTCAGCCCAGGCGCTTCATGCCGGCTGCCTTGGCGGCATTAGCGTCAAAGGTCGCGGTGTATTCACAGCCGGCCCCATGGGCGCACCGCTCGATCAGGCAGTCGGCGAAATCGGCTTTGCCGGCGCCGAACTTGCGTAGCGCCTGCCAGATGACTTCGGCATGTTCCAGGGTCAACTCGCGGGTGCGCAGCAGGGTTTCCAGCACGCTGACCACGTCTCGCTTGGCGCAGGCGTAGCAGCTCTGCAGGACCCACACCAATTCCACAACCGACACCAGGCTGACAAACCCTGGAGACACTGTAGTGAGGGATTCGATCAATTCGGATGCCTGAGCGGACTGAACCGGGTCGTCCTGGGTGATGTAGCGCACCAAGACATTGGTATCCAGCCCGATCATCGAGCTTTAGCTCCCTGCGCAGCGATAGCCTGGTTCATGTCATCGAGCGAGACCGCTTTGGCTGGCATTGGGATCAGTCCCTTCAGATCGCGAACGGTTTTACTCGCTGCAACGATTGAAAACCGGCCGTCTTCCATCTCGACGAATTCCACGCGGTCGCCGGTTTCCAGGCCAAGGGCGGTACGGACTTGTACGGGGATCGTGATTTGTCCTTTAGAGGTGAGGGTGGCGGTGGCCATAGCAAAGAGCTCCATCGGGGTATTCCTTACCCTAAGGTAAGGAATGATGGAGGACAAGGTCCGTTGGTCCATAGCGTGTTCGGCTCAAGTTAAAAGTGGGGTAGGTCAAAACCTAGTCCGAACTTTTAACGCTCGCACGCCCGATCCGGCGCCAAAGCAATACAAACTATGAACGCGCTTACTGCACCACGCGATAACACGGCACATACGCGGCGCCGCCGGGCAGTTTCATGCGGTGCTGGGCCACGAATGCCTTCAACAGTTCATCCAGCGGTTTCATGATCGCCGGATCGCCATGGATCTCGTACGGCCCATTTTCTTCGATCAGGCGGATGCCCTTGTCCTTCACGTTGCCCGCGACGATCCCGGAGAACGCGCGACGCAGGTTCGCCGCCAGTTCGTGAGGCGGCAGGGCGTGACTCAGTTGCAGGCTAGCCATGTTCTCGTGGGTCGGATCGAACGGGCGCTGGAAGCCTTCGTCAATCTTCAGCAGCCAGTTGAAGTGGAAGGCGTCGTTGCGCTCGCGGCGGAACTGCTTCACCTCCTTGAGGCCGGCGTTCATCTGGCGGGCCACTTCGGCCGGGTCGTCGATGATGATTTGGTAGTGCGCCTGCGCCGCTTCGCCAAGGGTGGCGCCGACGAACGCGTGCAGTTGTTGCAGATACGGCGCGGCCTGTTGTGGCCCGGTGAGGATCACCGGGAACGGCACATCGCGGTTATCCGGGTGCATCAGGATGCCCAGCAGGTACAGAAATTCTTCAGCGGTGCCGGCGCCGCCTGGGAAGATGATGATGCCGTGGCCCACGCGCACGAAGGCTTCCAGGCGTTTTTCGATGTCCGGCAGGATCACCAGTTCATTGACGATCGGGTTCGGCGCTTCGGCGGCGATGATGCCCGGCTCGGTCAGGCCCAGGTAACGCCCGCCGGTGATGCGCTGCTTGGCGTGGGAAATGGTCGCGCCCTTCATCGGGCCTTTCATCACGCCTGGGCCACAACCGGTGCACACGTCCAGGCTGCGCAGGCCGAGTTCGTGCCCGACTTTCTTGGTGTATTTGTATTCTTCGGTATTGATCGAGTGACCGCCCCAGCACACCACGATCTTCGGTTCCACGCCCGGACGCAGCGTGCGTGCGTTGCGCAGCAGATGGAACACATAGTCGGTGATGCCCTGGGAGTTGCTCAGGTCGATGCGCTGGCTGTCCAGCTCGTTCTCGGTGTAGACGATGTCGCGCAGGGCGCTGAACAGCATCTCGCGGGTGCTGGCGATCATTTCGCCATCGACGAAGGCGTCGGCCGGGGCATTGAGCAATTCCAAGCGCACGCCACGGTCCTGCTGGTGGATGCGCACTTCAAAGTCTTTGTAGGCGTCGAGGATGGTCTTGGCGTTATCGATATGCGCGCCGGTATTGAGGATCGCCAGGGCGCATTGGCGGAACAGGGTGTAGATGCTGCCGGTACCGGCTTCGCTCAGTTGCTGGACTTCGCGTTGGGAGAGGGTTTCGAGGCTGCCCTTGGGGCTGACGGAGGCATTGATGACTTGACGTTGGGGCATTCTGATTCCTTGAAAGCGCAGCCACCGCATCCCCTTGGGGGCGATGGCTTGAGAAAGGTGGGCGCCGATCACGGTCGCACGAGACGGTTTTTACCTCAGCCACACGGCCGAGCGCAAACACCGTCCAGCACCATCATGCCGCAGAACTTACTCGATCAGCTTCCAGTTTTTGTAGAAAACCCGACGCAGGGTAAAGACCATGGCGGCAAACCCGGCGATCACGGCGTTAAGCACCGCCGGCAGCGGGGTCGGCCGCACAATGTCGATAAACAGGCAGTAGCGCTTGGCGTCGTTTTTGTTGAAGGACGCGTGCATCAGGGTGTCATCGAAGATAAACAGCGGATCGTCATGCCAGTAGTGCTTGTGCTCGCCCACCTGGATATACACCCCATCGTGATGGGGCGCCGGTGCCATGTTGTAGAGCACGCGGAACATCATGCGCAGCGGGCCGAAGTGAAAAGACGTGGAGCGGTTCTCGTTGAATACCGACACGCCGATGGTTTTTACGAACGGCAGCTTTTGCCGCAGTTGCGGGATGTTCAGCGTGGTTTCGATCGGCCGACCGTACCATTGGAAAAACAACATGCCGCGTTTCTTCTCGGCCATGCGCTCATCCAGATAGCCGATGATTTCATCCTTGTGGGCCATGGCATCGTCGATCACCTGTTGCAGCTCCTCGCGCCAGGCAGGCGGCAAGTCACGCATCGTATACACATGGCGATTGCGCGAACTCAACAGGTCGAACAGGGTGTTGAACGGCGCCAGCAACCAAGTGTTGCGGCCGCTGCCGATAAAATACTTTTTGACGGTGGGCGCGTCATACAGGCCGTTGCGCAGGAAATCGTAGATCCCGCAGACCAGCACCAGGCTTAGAAAAACCACGGTGGTCATGGGAAACACTCCCATAAACAGCAACACGCCGATAACCCAGGCAACAGACACCGCTTTTTTACGCAACGCAGACTTATTCATGACACTCAAGCTCCAGCAGGACGCCATTCGACAGGTCCGTATCCGTGGCCGCGAGTGGTGGTTTTGAAACATGTTGAAACATTTGCGTCATCATAAGGCGTTTGCCGCCTCGTCGGCATTTTAAATAGTGCGAAATTGTGAAGGCTTTACACAGTTTTTAACCCCGCAGGGTCCCGTGCATTGGATTTTGTAAACGCAAGATTTGCGACTATCGTGACGCTTCGGTTTTTTGGACGTCATAGACCGGTACGATTGAAGTTGAATGGCTACCACTGGCCTTCGGCACCTTGGAAGAGGCAGAAATTTTATGATCATCAAACCGCGGGTTCGTGGCTTCATCTGTGTAACCGCCCACCCTGTTGGCTGTGAGGCGAACGTCAAAGAGCAGATCGACTACGTGACTCAACACGGCACCATCGAAGGCGGCCCGAAGAAGGTGCTGGTTCTCGGTGCCTCCACCGGCTACGGCCTGGCCGCGCGCATCAGTGCCGCGTTTGGCTGCGGCGCCGATACCCTGGGCGTGTTTTTTGAGAAAGAAGGCGAAGAAGGCAAGCTGAGTTCCGCCGGCTGGTACAACAGCGCCGCGTTCGAGAAGTTTGCCGTCGAAAAAGGCCTGTACGCCAAGAGCATCAACGGCGACGCGTTCTCCGACGAGATCAAGCGCCTGACCATCGACACCATCAAGAAAGACCTGGGCAAGATCGACCTGGTGGTCTACAGCCTGGCCGCGCCACGCCGTACCGACCCGAAGACCGGTGAAGTCTACAACTCCACGCTCAAGCCGATCGGCAAGGCCGTGACCCTGCGTGGTATCAACACCGACAAAGGCGTAGTGGTCGACACCACCCTGGAGCCGGCGACCCAGGAAGAAATCGACGGCACCGTGAAGGTCATGGGTGGCGAAGACTGGCAACTGTGGATCGACGCCCTGCGTGACGCGGATGTACTGGCCGAAGGCGCCAAGACCACCGCGTTCACCTACCTCGGCGAAAAGCTGACCCAGGACATCTACTGGAACGGCTCCATCGGCGAAGCCAAGAAAGACCTGGACAAGAAAGTCCTGACCCTGCGTGAAAACCTCGCGGCATTGAAAGGCGACGCCCGCGTGTCGGTACTCAAGGCGGTGGTCACCCAGGCCAGCTCCGCGATTCCGATCATGCCGCTGTACCTGTCGTTGCTGTTTAAAGTGATGAAAGAGCAGGGCACCCACGAAGGTTGCATCGAGCAGGTCTACGGCCTGTTCAAGGACAGCCTGTACGGCAAGGCACCGAAGCTCGACACCGACGGCCGCCTGCGTGCCGACCTGGCTGAGCTGGAGCCGAAAGTCCAGGACGCCGTGGCGGCGCTGTGGAACCAAGTGACCGATGAAAACGTCGACGAGATCAGCGATTTTGCCGGCTACAAGGCGGAGTTCCTGCGCTTGTTCGGCTTTGAAGTCGAGGGTGTGGACTACGAGGCTGACGTGAACCCGACGGTGAAGATCAACGGTCTGATCCAAGCCTAAAGCGCGGTTAAAAATGTTGGAGGGGGCTTGCCCCGATGGCGTCGCGTCAGACAGCTCAGCTGTAGCTGAGCTACCGCCGTCGGGGGCAAGTCCCCTCCCACTTTGATTTGTGTGCGTTTCAGAGGTTTCTTACGCTTCAGCGCGCCGTTCCCTCCCTTCAAATCTGCCAGACTCCTCCCGCTATCAAGCCAAGCCAACGGAGGATCTGATGACGATTCGTGCAGTAGTTTTTGATTTCGGCGGTGTTCTCTTCGATTGGAGCCCGCATCACCTCTACCGCAAACTGATTGCCGACGATCAAGAACGGCAGTGGTTTCTGGATAACATCTGCACCCAGGCCTGGAATACCGAACAAGATGCGGGGCGGCCGCTGGCCGAAGCCACGCAAATCCTGATCGATCAACACCCCCAGCATAGATACCTGATCACGGCCTATTACGACCGCTGGCACGAAATGCTGCGCGGCCCATTGCCTGAAGGCGTGGCGATTCTCCAGGCCTTGCACACCGCAAACATGCCCTTGTTCGGGCTCACCAACTGGTCTGCCGAAACCTTCCCCTATGCTCGTAAACACTACCCGTTCCTGCAGTGCTTGCGTGACATCGTCGTGTCTGGCGAAGTGAAACTGATCAAGCCCGACCCGGCGATCTACCACGCCAGCCTCGCGCAGGTGCGTGCCCATCTGGCCGATATCCAGCCGAGCGAAGTGGTGTTCATCGATGACGTGGCCGACAACGCCGAAGCCGCCAGCGCTTTGGGTTGGCAGGGCATTCATCATGTATCGGCCGAGCAGACATCGGCACGGTTGCGTGAATTGGGCGTGGGCTTTTAGCGCGCCCATTTCTCCATCACAAAATCGACAAACGCTCGCAACTTGGGCAGGCGATAACGATCCTGGCCGTACAGCACATGCATGGGACGGCTGGGCAATTGATAGTCGGTCAGCAACGCCACAAGGTTGCCGCTGTGCAGATCGGGCTGGACCAGCGCATCGGGCAGCATCACGATGCCCATGCCTTGCACCGCCGCTTGGCGCAGGGCTTGTGAGCTATTGATGGTCAACGATCCGGACACCGGGATTTCCACTTCGCCGTCCGCTCCCGTCATGCGCCAGAGCTTGTCGGCGTTGCGCCAGTCGTCGGTGGACGGATAGGCGAATGCCAGGCAGTCGTGGAGTTGCAGGTCTTCGGGCTTGGTCGGCGTGCCGCGTCGCGCCAGGTAGCTCGGCGAAGCGCAGAGGGTGATGGTGTAGTCCTGCATGGGCCGGGCGATCAGGCTCGACGGTTCCAACTCGCCCAAGCGGATCGCCACGTCGAAGCCACTGTCGACCAGGTCCATGCGCTGGTTGCTGAGCACCACATAGAGCTTGATCTGCGGATAACGTTGGGAGAATTCGCTCAACGCCGGCGCCAGGCGCTCGGTGCCGAAGGCGGGTGGGGCGGTGATGCGCAAGGTGCCTCTAGGCACGTCGCTGTGGGCCTGTTCGGCCAGTTGTTCGGAGTCGGCCACCAGCCCCAGCACCTCCAGACAGCGTTGGTAATACTGGCCGCCGAACTCCGTAAGGCTCTGCTTGCGCGTGGTGCGCTTGAGCAGGCTGACTCCCAGGCGCTGTTCCAGGGCTCGCAGGTGGTTGCCGACCATCGTGGTCGACATGCCGCAGGCGTGGGCCGCCGCTGTCATGCTGCCGGTCTCCACCACTTTTACGTACACCGACATTGCCTGGAACAGATCCATTATCAAGCCCTGATTTAAAGTCATTGCACAAATGCGCAGTTTATCCAGCTCAGGTGGCTAACGATACTGAGACCATCAACCTGATGACTTGGAGCCCGCACCATGACCGCCGCCTGCCTTATGACCACCTACCAACCCTTGGCCCTGAGCTTCGCCCGTGGCCTGGGCACGCGTCTGTGGGACCAGCAGGGTCGCGAGTACCTCGATGCGGTGGCGGGTGTGGCGGTGACTAATGTCGGGCATTCCCACCCGAGCCTAGTGGCGGCCATCAGCGAGCAGGCCGGTCTGTTGTTGCACACCTCCAACCTCTACAGCATCGACTGGCAAAAACGGCTGGCCCAGCGTCTTGCGCAGCTGTCCGGCCTGGATTGCGCGTTCTTCAACAACTCCGGTGCCGAAGCCAACGAAACCGCGCTCAAACTGGCGCGCTTGCATGGCTGGAAAAAGGATATCGAAGAGCCGTTGATCGTGGTGATGGAGAACGCTTTCCACGGGCGCACCCTGGGCACCATGGCGGCCAGTGACGGGCCGTCGGTACGCCTTGGGTTTCAGCGCTTGCCGGGGAATTTTCTCAAGGTCCGGTTCGGTGACTTGGCCGCCATTGAGGCGATCACCCGGACCCACGGCGCACGTATCGCGGCTGTGTTGCTGGAGCCGATCCAGGGCGAAAGTGGCGTACTGCCCGCGCCGCCCGGCTATTTGCGTGGCCTGCGCGATCATTGCACCGCCCACGGTTGGCTGATGATGCTCGATGAGATCCAGACCGGCATCGGTCGCACCGGTGCGTGGTTCGCGTTCCAGCATGAAGGCATCGTGCCGGACGTGATGACCTTGGCCAAGGGCCTTGGCAATGGCGTGCCGATCGGAGCTTGCCTGGCGCGGGCCGGTGTGGCGCGCTTGTTCACGCCGGGCAGTCATGGCAGCACTTTTGGCGGTAACCCGCTGGCTTGCCGGGTGGGCTGCACGGTGCTGGACATCATCGAAGAGCAGGGCTTGCTGCACAACGCCGCGCAACAGGGCGAACGCTTGCTGGCGCGGCTGCGCGTGGAGCTGGCGGAACACCCCCAGGTGCTGGCGATTCGCGGGCAGGGCTTGATGATCGGCATCGAACTGGCCAACCCGTATCGCGACCTGGCCCAGCGCGCCGCCCAGGAACATGGGCTGCTGATCAATGTGACGCGGGGCAAGATCATCCGCCTGCTGCCGCCGCTGACCCTGGACGGCAAGGAAGTCGAGATGATCGTGCGGGCCATTAGCCGGTTATTGGATCAGGGCCATTGAGCCATTCTTGGTTGAGGGTTTCGGTGTCACCCAGGTATTCCAGCAACCACGCCATGGCCGGGGACAGCTTGTTCTGCGCCCAGGCCACGCAGGACGGGCTGGCGGGGAAGGGGCGGGTGAGTCGCAGCGCTACCAGCTCGCCGCGTTCGATCCACGGCGTCACTTGATGTGCCGGCGCCATGCCGACACACAGGCCGTCGCGCAGGCAATCGATGGCGGACGCCCAGTTGGGCACGACCAGGCGTCGTTGATTGTCCAGGGTCCAGGTATCGCGCTTGGGCAGGTTGCGCGACGTATCGGTCATGCACAGCGAAGCGAAGGGACGCAGCTGGTCGTCGTTGAGCAAGCCTTCGGCCCTCGCCAGCGGGTGTTCTGCGCTGACCACGCACAGCCAGTTCAACAGGCCCATGTCGCGGAAGGTAAAGTGGCTGGCCACCGGCACCGCGCTGGTGGCGCCGATCACAATGTCGGTGCGCTCGTCGGCCAGGGCATCCCACACGCCGTTGTACACCTCGTATTCCAACAGCAACTCCACCTCGGGGAACTGTCGATAGAAATCCAGCACCAGTTGCCGGCAGCGTTGGGGCTTGACGATGGAGTCCACTGCCACCTTCAACTGGCCGCTCCAGCCATTGGCCACCTGCTGGCACAGGCGCCGCGTGCCGAGCATTTTCTTCATCACCCCCCGGGCTTCGTCGATAAACAGGCGGCCGGCGGGGGTCAGTTCCACGTCACGGTGACGTCGCACGAACAACGGCACCGCCAGCCATTCTTCCAACTGACGCACCGTATAGCTGATGGCTGACGGTACGCGGTGCAATTCCTGAGCGGCGGCGCTGAAACTGCCATGGCGAGCCACTGCGTCTACTACGTCCAGAGAATATTCGGACCACATGGCTATTGCCTTCAAAAATATTGATAAGAGTGCCCAATTATTATCGCTTCACACATAATTTATCAGCTTCATAATGGGCGCTAGTCAGCAAATAGTTTGATGGCAATGTCAGCAAGGCTTCAATGAAAAATTCGTTTGGTTTCACCGGGTATCTAGCGGGCCTGAGCATGCTCGGTTATCTCGCCATGGACATGTACTTGCCGGCGTTCGGCGCCATGGGCGAGCACTTGCAGATCAGCGCGAGCGCAGTTGGCGCGAGCTTGAGCGTATTTCTAGCCGGTTTTGCGCTGGGGCAGTTGATTTGGGGGCCGCTGTCCGACCGGCTAGGACGCAAGCCAATCCTGCTCGCGGGCCTGAGCCTGTTTGTGCTGGGCTGCGTCGGGATGTTCTGGGTCGACAGCGCTGCGCAACTGCTGGCCCTGCGCTTTATCCAGGCGGTTGGGGTGTGTTCCGCCGCCGTGAGTTGGCAAGCACTGGTGATTGATCGCTACCCCGCCGATAAGGCTCATCGCGTATTTGCCAGCATCATGCCGTTGATGTCGCTGTCGCCGGCTTTGGCGCCGTTGTTGGGAGCGGTGGTATTGAATCATCTGGGCTGGCAGGCAATCTTCGGCGTGCTGTTGGGTGTGTCGCTGGTGCTGCTGGTGCCCACCTTGTTCCTGCGCAGCGTGCCGAAACGGCTGACACAGGCGTCGGCACGTTTGGGTTATGGGCAGTTGCTCAAATCGCGGGTGTTCAGCGGCAATGTGATGATCTTTGCCGCGTGCTCGGCCAGTTTCTTCGCTTGGCTGACGGCTTCTCCTTTTATCCTCGGCGGCATGGGCTACAGCCCTAACGATATCGGTTTGAGTTATGTACTACCGACCTTGGCGTTCCTGATCGGCGGCTACAGCTGTCGCAGCGCCTTGCAGCATCTGCCGGGCAAAACGTTGCTGCCGTGGCTGTTGCTGGCCTACTGCGTGAGCATGGGCGCGCTGTACCTGGTTGCCACGTTGACCGTGCCGATCCTGACCACCTTACTGATTCCGTTCTGCCTGATGGCGCTGTGCAACGGTGCCAGTTACCCCATCGTGGTGGCGAATGCGCTGATGCCCTTTGCGGAAAACTCCGGCAAGGCCGCAGCGCTGCAAAACACCCTGCAACTGGGCTTGTGCTTTGTGAGCAGCCTGCTGGTGTCATCGATGCTCGAACATCCGCTATTGATCACCGTGATCGTGATGCTGGCGACCGCGCCGCTGGCGGTGTTGGGATATTGGCTGGCCCGACCGAAGGCCAATCGCGCCGAGCTGATGACAGAGCTGAATTGAAAGAACACTTGCGTAGCGGCTGCCCCACAGCCTGCAAACTGTTTATGCCTGGCACACCGCAGTGTCTGGAGACAGGGCCGCTTCGCGCCCCAGCGCGGGGCAAGCCCGCTCACCACAACTTGCGGGGGGCTGCTTCCTTGTGGGGAGCAGGCTTGCCCTGCGTTGGGCTGCGCAGCGGCCCTAATGGCTGCGAATGCGGTGTGTCTGACTCACAGCAGCACCCGTGATTAAAAGGTGATTTCCATATTCACGGTCGGCGTGGAGGTGCGGCTGCCGCGCCCGCCGTCCACGCCGAATTTGTTATGCCAGTACTCGTAACCCACGCCCAGGTACAGGTTCGGTTTGACGCTTTTGCCCGGTCGCACGGCCACCATCAACGCGGTGCGCATCAGCGCTTCGGCGGCGGTGTCGCGGCCGTGGTAGTCCTCGCCTTTAGCCCCGACGTAATTGATGAACCCTTGGAATTTCGCCCCATGGTTGGCGATCTCGAACGGGCGCATCCACGTCAGGTTAAGCATGTAGGTGTCGTCGAAGGTGTGGTCGGATTCCTGGGCGCCGGGAATGCCAGTGTGGTTGCGCTCCTTGTAATACAGCAGGCTCAAGTCCAATACGCCGACAGTATTGAATTTCACGGTCGGGCCGATCACCAGCGCGCGTTTCTTCGCGGAGGCGAAGTTGTTATTTCGGTTAGCGTCGAAGCCCAGGGTCAGGGCGTAATCCTTGATCGCACCCGTGCCCAGCGGCCTGTCGAATACCCGCGACGCATAGAGCTGGTGCCGGTACACCGCGTACACCTCGCTGCCGCCGTGATCGGTGCCCTTGCGCGGGTCGCGGCTGTCGGACAGAAACACATCCAGGTTGAGGAAGTTGCTGCCGTACCGGTAGCCGCTGGCGTGGGTGAAGCTGTAGATACGCTTGCTGAATTCATCGGGGTTGTTCGGGTTGGTGAACTGCTGGCCGTAGCGAAATCCTACGCTGTTGTTCATCCACTCCACCGCGACAGCCTCCCCGCCGCCCAGCAGAGTGAGTGCGACGGTAGCGCCCTGTAATGCCTTTTTCATTGTTTTTGTGTCCTTTGGCGTTGCGGCTCATCACGGCCGAATGGTTTTTGTAACGCCGGCGGAGGGTATCTTGTCTGAATGATTGTATACAACTCTATGGACATACAGTCATAGGATTGCATACAGTGGCCCCACAACAAAAACAGAGAACCCCTCACCATGACTACCCCGAAGGCGTCACCGCAGCGGCCAGAAGATGAAAATCTCGGCGTCGCAGCCAATATGGCTTACGGCCTGCAGCATGTACTCACCATGTACGGCGGCATCGTCGCCGTCCCGTTGATCGTCGGCCAGGCGGCCGGCTTATCGCCGGCGGATATCGGCCTGCTGATCGCTGCGTCGCTATTTGCCGGTGGCTTGGCGACTCTGCTGCAAACCCTTGGCCTGCCATTTTTCGGTTGTCAGTTGCCACTGGTGCAAGGCGTGTCGTTCGCCGGTGTGGCCACCATGGTGGCGATCGTTGGCAGTGACGGAGCGGGCGGTATACCGGCGATCCTGGGGGCGGTGATGGCCGCGTCCTTGATCGGGCTGCTGATCACGCCGGTGTTCTCGCGGATTACCAAGTTCTTTCCGCCATTGGTCACCGGTATTGTCATCACCACCATCGGCCTGACCCTGATGCCCGTCGCGGCGCGCTGGGCCATGGGTGGCAACAGCCGCGCGGCGGATTTCGGCAGCATGTCCAATATCGGTCTGGCGGCGTTGACCCTGGTGCTGGTGTTGCTGCTGAGCAAAATCGGCAGCGCCACTATCTCGCGTTTATCGATCCTGCTGGCAATGGTGATCGGCACGCTGATCGCGGTGTTGCTGGGCATGGCCGACTTCTCGGGCGTCGCCCAAGGGCCGATGTTCGGCTTCCCCACGCCGTTCCATTTCGGCATGCCGACCTTTCACATCGCCGCGATTATTTCCATGTGCATCGTGGTGATGGTGACCCTGGTGGAAACCTCGGCGGACATCCTGGCCGTGGGTGAAATCATCGACACCAAGGTCGATTCCAAACGCCTGGGCAACGGCCTGCGCGCCGATATGCTGTCGAGCATGTTCGCGCCGATTTTCGGTTCGTTTACCCAAAGCGCTTTTGCCCAGAACGTCGGCCTGGTGGCGGTCACCGGGGTGAAAAGCCGCTTCGTAGTGGCCACCGGCGGGCTATTCCTGGTGATTCTCGGATTGCTGCCGTTTATGGGGCGGGTGATTGCTGCGGTGCCGACGTCGGTGCTGGGTGGAGCCGGGATCGTGCTGTTTGGCACGGTGGCAGCCAGTGGGATTCGCACCTTGTCCAAGGTGGATTACCGCAACAACATGAACCTGATCATCGTCGCCACTTCCATTGGCTTCGGCATGATCCCCATCGCCGCACCGAGCTTCTACGATCACTTCCCCAGCTGGTTCGCGACCATTTTCCATTCCGGCATCAGTTCGTCGGCGATCATGGCGATCCTGCTGAACCTGGCGTTCAACCATTTCACCGCCGGCAACTCGGACCAGCAGTCGGTGTTTGTCGCGGGGACAGAACGCAGCCTGTGCTTCCACGATGTGGCGGCGCTGCGGGATGGGGATTACTTCAGGGGCGGCAAGCTGTTTGATGCCGAGGGCAAAGAGATTCCGCTGATGGCTGAACCGGCAAGGCAGCCATCAAAGCCTGAGACTTCCGAGGTGTGAAGGGGGGGAGCAAGCCCGCTTGCTCCCACACTCAACTCAACCTGCCTTGAGTGTTGCGTGCGGTACTGCGCACGCCTCATCCAAAAACTTCACCACAGTCCCCATGCACGCTTGGCGTTCTTCCACATGGGGCATGTGGCTGGAGTCCTCAAACAGCGCCCAGCGCACATCGGCGATCTCATCCAGGAACGGCTTGACCACCAGCGGTGTGGCCTCGTCGTGGCGGCCGGAGATCACCAGGGTTGGTACGTTGATCTTCGACAAACGGCCAATCGATTTCCAATCCTTCAGGCTGCCGATGACGTGGAACTCGGTGGGGCCGCTCATGGCGTGGTACACCGTAGGGTCCGAATCGACCTGGGCAAAGGTGCGGGCCACTTCTTCCGGCCATGGGTTGACCCGGCACACATGCTGGTCATAGAAGATCCGCGACGCGGCGAGGTATTCCGGGTCTTGGTAGGTGCCGGCGGCTTCGTGTTTAAGCAAGGTTTCGTGCACGCCTTCAGGCAGCAGTTTGCGCAGGCGATTGGCTTCGCTGACCCAGGTACGCATGCAGGTCGGCGAGTTGGCCGGGATAAACGCGCGCAGGCCCTTCGGCTGCAGGATCGCGTGTTCGCTGCCAAGCATGCCGCCCCAGGACTGACCCAGGATCGCGTAGTTATCGCTGATCTGCAGGTGGTCCAGCAGGTTGTTCAGCTCGGCGAGGAACAGTTCGACCGTCCAGAAGGACGGATCTTTGTCGGGCAAATGGGTGGAGCGGCCGTTGCCGAGTTGATCGTAATGGATCACGGCATGGCCACTGGCCGCGACGTCCTTGAAGGCGTCGACGTAGTCATGGGTGCAGCCGGGGCCACCGTGGATGATCACCAGCGGCGTGCGGCCGCTGTTCAGGTCTCCGGTGACGCGGTACCAGGTCTGGTAGGCGCCGAACGCCGCATACCCTTCGCGGATTTTTTCGATGAATTCCATTTCGTACCCTGCTCTTTGAAAAAAAGGATCAGGGTCACGATAAGCCGCCGCGCACATTTAGGTAACTAGCAAAACAGCTAGGTTTTATCGGTGGATCAGTCTTCCAGCAGGCGGTAATGGGTAGCGCGCACCACGGCCTGTACGCGATTCTTGGCCCCCAGTTTGTGCATCGCCGAGGCCAGGTGCAGGGTCACCACGGCCAGTGAACGGCTCAACTGGGTGGCGATTTCCGCCGCGGTCAGGCCTTCGGCGGCCCATTTGAGGCACTCGCGTTCGCGTTTGGTCAGGCGGATATGCGGGTAGCTGCGCAGTTCTTTGCCGAACAGCGGGTAGGCCGCTTCCTGCAAGGCATGGGTGATCAAGCTGAAATCCGCCAGGGTGTGTTGCGCATCCTGCAGCACCGTGCGGGTCTTGCCGACGCGCAGGCCGGTCAGTGAGGCAAAACCGCCTCGGGGCAAATGGATCGGCACACTGACCCCGCAGGTCAGTTGCTGGTCGTGCAGGTAGGAAGACACTGGCGCATGGCAGGGGTCCATGACCTTTTTAAGCGGGGTATCGGCTTTGACGTCGTAGGACCACACAAACGGCGACACTGTGCTCAGCGCCAGGTGCTGCACTGGATCGATCTGATAGAAGCCTTCGCTGCACCATAAGGCGTGCCAGTCCTGCGGGGTGTTGCGCAGTTCCAGCACCGAAGGGGTGATCAACGCGCCGTTTTGGTCCATCGGCACCGGTGTGTAGTCATACACCAAGGCGTCGAAGCCCAGTTGCCGGGCGAGGATGAAAGTGTTGTCCATCTGTTCATCCAGGCTCCTGCCCGGCATCAGACGGTCGTTGAATGCAGTTAGCTTGGTCAGCATCCGTTCTGCTCCCGTTTTCATTTGAATCTCGACTTGCGCCAAGTAGAATGCCACGCCCCGGCGAAGGACTGCCAGGCCAAACCTATAAGAAATACTAGGTTATGGACGCACGGCATCCTCGGTAGTGTTGGCCTGATAAACGGCCGCTACCTGCCAGGCCGATACAACACAAGGAATGTATGCATGTGGCGTGAAATTGCCCCCGACCAGCGGTACAACGTGCAAGTCGATGGCCATAACCTCGTGGTCTACAGCTTTGGCCAGGGCGATGAGGTGCTGTTGTGCCTCAATGGCGGCCCCGGCCTGCCGTGTGACTACTTGCGCGACGCCCATGGCTGGCTCAAGGAGCATAACCTGCGAGTGGTCGCATTCGACCAGCTCGGCACGGGGGCATCAGCCAGACCGACCGATGTTTCCCTGTGGGAAATCCGCCGTTATGTCGAAGAAGTCGAAACCGTGCGCCAGGCCCTGGGCCTGGGCCGCGTGCATCTGCTTGGCCATTCCTGGGGCGGCTGGCTGGGCATCGAATACGCCATTCATTATCCCGACGCGCTCAAAAGCCTGATCCTGGAAAACACCGTCGGCGATATCCCGCACCTGTCCCAGGAACTGGAGCGCCTGCGCGGTGCCCTGGGCAGCGAAACCGTGGCCATGATGCAACGCCACGAAGCCATGGGCACCCTCGACCACCCGCAGTATCAGGCCGCGATCACCTTGCTCAACTATCGCCATGTGTGCCGTCTGGACGAATGGCCCGAGCCGGTCAAGCGCTCCCTCGGCGACTGGAATATGGGGCCTTATGAAACCATGCAGGGCCCCAACGAGTTTCTCTACGTCGGCAACCTCAAGGATTGGAACCGCATCCCTGAAATGGCCGACTTCACGATGCCCATGCTGATCACCACCGGGCAGCACGACGAACTCACGCCGGCCTGCGCCATGCGCATGAAAATGGCGGCCCGGCACGCCGAATTGCATGTCTTCCCCAACAGTAGCCATATGCCGTTCTACGAAGAACCCCAGGCATACTTCCCGGTGCTGTTGGACTTTCTCGCTCGCCATCGAGGCTGACGGATGAACCTGGCGCGTTACCGTTTCGTGCTGTACCGGCCGCTGCAACTGCTGCCGGTGCTGTTTGGCATCAGCGTGATCACGTTCGTGCTGGTGCGCTCGATTCCCGGCGATCCGGCGCGGGCGCTGCTGGGTTCGCGCAGCACACCCGATGCGCTGTTGAAAATCCGCGCCCAGTACGGCCTCGACCAGCCGCTGTGGCTGCAATATTTCTACTTCCTGAAGAACCTGCTCAAGGGCGATCTCGGCCAGTCGCTGTTATACAAGGTCGATGCGCTGAAACTGATCGTGACCCGGATCGAACCGACCCTGATGCTGGTGCTCGGCAGCGTATTGCTGGCGCTGCTGATCGCGCTGCCGCTGGCCAGCGTGGCCGCGCGGCATAAGGGCGGCTGGGCGGATAATCTGATTCGTGTCTTCACCACAGTCGGCCTGGGCATGCCGGCGTTCTGGCTGGGCTTGATGCTGATCCTACTGCTCAGCGTGCAATGGGGGCTGTTCCCGGTCTCCGGCTACGGCCGTACCTGGCTGGACAAGGCGCACCACATGGTGTTGCCGTGCTTGACCATCGCCCTGGCGTTGTCGGCAGTGCTGGTGCGCAACCTGCGTGCGAGCATGTTGATGGAGCTGCAGGCCGACCACGTCACCGCCGCCCGGGCGCGTGGGCTGTCGGAGGCGGCAGTGTTTCGTCGGCATGTGTTGCCCAACTCCCTAGTACCGGCGGTCAACTTGCTGGCGGTCAATATTGGCTGGCTGATCAGCGGCACGGTGGTCATCGAAAGCCTGTTCGCCATTCCCGGCATCGGCCAGTTGCTGGTGCGCGGCATCTTTACCCGCGATTACATGGTGGTGCAGGGCGTGGCAATGGTGCTGGCGTGCGCTACCGTGCTGGTCAATTTCGTCGCCGACCTGGTAACCGTCGCCCTCGACCCACGGGTAAAAATGCAATGAGTAGCCGCCCCCTGATTGCCCCGTGGCGCCTGCGGCTACGATTCGGTTTGCGCAATGGCCGGTTGACGGCCGCGTGGGGCCTGCTGGTTTTAGGCGTGTGGCTTGGCTTGGCGCTTTTTGCGCCGTGGATCGCGCCGTACGATCCGATTGCGCAGAACACCGATCTAAGCCTGTTGGCGCCCAGTCTGGCCCATCCATTTGGCACGGATAACTACGGTCGAGACATTCTTTCGCGTGTGATCTGGGGCGCGCGTATTGATCTGCAATTGGCGGTGGTCGGAGTGATCTTCCCGTTTCTCATCGGTACGTTTATCGGTGCGGTCTCGGGCTATATCGGCGGGCGTTTTGACAGCGTGTGCATGCGCGTGATCGATGTGATTCTGGCGTTCCCGTTCCTGGTGTTGATGCTGGCGATCATGGCGATCCTCGGTCCGGGCCTGAAGAGCTTCTATATCGCCATGGCGCTGGTGGGTTGGGTGTCTTACGCGCGGTTGATCCGCTCGCAGATCCTGGTGCTTAAGGAAAGCGACTTCGCCTTGGCCGCCAAGAGCCTGGGCTTTGGCCACGGGCGCATCCTGTTTCGGCACCTGCTGCCCAATGCGATGTTCGGCTCGATTGTGTTTTCCATGTCCGACGCGGTGCTGGTGCTGCTCAATGGCGCAGCCGTGAGCTACCTGGGCCTGGGGGTGCAACCGCCGACAGCCGAGTGGGGCACTATGGTTGCCGAAGGCCAGGCGTTTATCACCACGGCGTGGTGGATCTGCACTTTTCCCGGCCTGGCCATCGTGACCCTTGCCATGGGCTTCAGCCTGCTGGCCGACGGTGTGGCGCAGATCCTGGGGGACCGCTCATGAGCCTGTTGCAGGTACGCGACCTGAGCGTGATCGCCAACAACGCCGGGCATGACGTGACCCTGGTGGACCGTGTCTCGTTCGACCTGGCCGAAGGCGAGATTCTCGGCCTGGTGGGCGAAAGCGGTTCGGGCAAGACCATGGCCTGTCGCGGCCTGATCCGCCTGTTGCCATCGCCCAACCTGCGCGTGCAGGGCGGCGCGGTGCGCCTGGCCGGTCAGGACCTGCTGGCCATGGGCGAGGCCGACATGCGCGCGGTGCGCGGCGGGCAGTTGGGCATGATTTTCCAGAACCCCAGCAGCCACCTGGACCCATTGATGCGCATCGGTGAGCAGATCGCCGAGGGCATTCGGTTGCATCAGGGCGCGTCGAAAAAGGACGCGCGTCGTCAGGCCGTCGAGGTGCTGCGGCAGGTCGGCATTCCCGATCCGCAGGCCCGCGTCGACAATTACCCCCACGAATTCTCCGGCGGCATGCGCCAGCGCGCGATGATCGCCGTGGCACTGGGCTGCAACCCCAAGGTGCTGATCGCCGACGAACCGACCACTGCCCTGGACGTGACCGTGCAGGCGCAGATTCTGCGTCTGTTGCTGGACCTGCGCGACCGGCGCGGCTTGTCGATCATCATGATCACCCACGACCTCGGCGTGGTGGCGCAAACCTGCGACTCCATCGCAGTGATGTATGCCGGGCGTTTGTGCGAGCACGCCAGCAAGTACGAGGTGCTGGCGCATCCACAGCATCCGTACACCGCCGGCCTGATCGACTGCCAGCCGGCCCATAGCAGTGGCCACGCCTTGCTGCGTACCATCCCCGGCCAGCCGCCGTTGCTCGACGCATTGCCCGCCGGGTGCCGCTTCAGCCCGCGGTGCCCGCAAGTGGGCGCGTTATGCACCGAGCAGTTGCCCCATGGCGCGCGGGTGGCGTGCCACTACCCCTTGGGAGACCGCCCATGAGCCTGTTGCAGATCAAGGACCTGGAAGTCCGCTTCGCGGCGTCCGGCAGCGGCGTGTTCGGGCTGAACAAGCAGTGGGTGAGGGCGGTGAACGGTGTGTCGCTGAACCTGGCGGCCGGCAAAACCCTGGGCCTGGTGGGCGAGTCGGGCAGCGGCAAGAGCACCCTGGGCCGGGCGATTCTGCACCTCAACCCCATCAGCGCCGGGCAGGTGCTGTTCGATGGTGTCGACATGGCCCACGCCAGCGCCGTCGACATCACGCGCCTGCGCCATGAAACCGCAATGATCTTCCAAGACCCGTACGCCGCGCTCAATCCACGGCACAGCATTGGCGAGACCCTGGCCGAAGTGTTGCGGGTGCAGCGCAAGGTCGCCGCGTCGCAGATTCCGGCGCGGGTCAATGAACTGCTCGACCTGGTGGGCCTGCGACCTGAACTGGCTACGCGCAAACCCGGTGCTCTCAGCGGCGGTCAATGCCAACGGGTCGGCATCGCCCGCGCGCTGGCGGTGGAGCCGCGTTTGATCGTCGCCGATGAATGCGTGGCGGCGCTGGATGTGTCGATCCAAGGCCAGATCATCAACCTGCTGCTGGAACTGCAACAGCGAATGAACCTGGCGATCCTGTTTATCGCCCATGACCTGGCCATCGTGCGGCGCCTGTGCGACCGCGTGGCGGTGATGTATCTGGGCAAGATCGTCGAAGAAGGGCCGGTGGAAGCGGTGTTCAGTGCGCCGCGTCATCCGTATACGGCGGCGTTGATCCAGGCGATTCCCGAGATCGACCCGCAGCGGCCATTGCCGGCCGAACCCCTGCCGGGCGAGCCGCCAAGCCCACTGAATTTGCCGACCGGCTGCGCCTTCCACCCCCGTTGCCGGCATGCGCGGGCAATGTGTTCCGTGGCGTTGCCGCCTACCCATCACCTGCACGAGCATCGGTACAGTTGCGTGCTTGAAACGCCTTTGCTTTAACCCTCTGCCATTCATGAACAAGGAGTTATGACATGCAATCCCACCACTTGAAGTTACTCGCCGCCGCCACGCTGACCGCCTGGTCGCTGACCGCCGGTTTCGCCCAGGCCGCCGGTGTGCTCACCATTGGTTGCCGTGAAGACAGCACCACCTTTGACCCGATCAAAAGTGCGCAGAACCGCGATACCTGGGTGTTCGCCAATGTCTACGACACCCTGGTGCGCGTGGATAACCTGGGCACCAAGATGGAACCGGGCCTGGCTGAACGCTGGGACATTTCCAAGGACGGCCTGACTTACACTTTCACCCTGCGCGACGCGAAATTCTCCGATGGTTCGCCGATCACCGCCGCCGACGCCGCCTTCAGCCTGTTGCGCATCCGCGACAACAAAGCCTCGTTGTGGAGTGACCCGTTCAGCCTGATCGACACTGCGAAAGCCGCCGACCCGAAAACCCTGGTCGTCACCCTCAAGACCCCGGCGGTGGCCTTCCTGTCCCAGCTCGCTTCGCCGACGGTGTCGATCCTGTCGGAAAAAGCCATGACCTCCATGGGCGAAGACGCCTACTCAGAAAATCCGGTAACGTCGGGTGCGTTCACTGTGGAAGAGTGGCGCAAGGGCGATCGGGTGATCCTCAAGAAGAACCCGAACTTCTGGCAAGCTAAAAATGTCAGCCTGGACGGCGTGGAGTGGGTCTCGGTGACCGACGACAACACTCGTATGCGCATGGTGCAGAACAACGAACTCGATACCGCGATCTTCGTGCCGTTCTCCCGGGTTGAAGAACTGAAGAAAGACAAAAACGTGGTGGTTCACGCCGACCCATCCACCCGCGAAGATCACCTGCTGATCAACCATGCCCACGGCCTGCTGGCCAAGCCGGAAGTGCGCCAGGCGCTGGACATGGCCATCGATAAGCAATCGCTGGTCAAAACCGTCACGTACGGACAAGGCACCGTGGCCTATTCCTACATCCCAAAAGGCTCGCTGTACCACTACGCCAACAACCTGCAACGCCCCTACGACCCTACCGCCGCCAAAAAGCTGCTGGAGCAGGCCGGCGCCAAGGACTTGAAGCTTAACTATGTGGTCAATGCCGGCAACGAAGCTGACGAGCAGATTGCGGTGATCATCAAGGATCAGTTGGCCAAGGTCGGCGTGACCGCCAACCTGCAGAAGGTCGACCCGACCCAGAGCTGGCAGATGCTGGTGGACGGTGAGTACGATATTTCGGTGATGTACTGGACCAACGACATCCTCGACCCGGACCAGAAAACCACCTTCGTGCTGGGGCACGACACCAACCAGAACTACATGACCCGTTACAAGAACGATAAGGTCAAGGACCTGGTAGCCGCAGCCCGCATCGAAGCCGACCCGGCCAAGCGCGAGCAGATGTATGTGGAACTGCAGAAACTGGCGAAACAGGACGTGAACTGGATCGACTTGTACTACAGCCCGTACATCAACATCTCACGTAAGAACGTAAGCAACTTCCTGCAAAACCCACTGGGCCGCTTCACCCTTGAGGAAGTGGTGAAAAACTAATAATCAGGGAACCGCGCAATGCAAATGTGGGAGGGGGCAAGCCCCCTCCCACATTTTGTTCCAGTTGTGTCAGTGGTTACTGGGCATCGAATGCCTGCCCATTCACGCCCGCGCTATCCGGCCCCATCAGGTACAGGTACACCGGCATAATCTCTTCCGGCGCGGGCCTTTCCATCGGGTTTTCCCCCGGATAAGCCTGGGCACGCATGCTGGTGCGGGTGCCGCCTGGGTTGATGCTGTTGGCCCGCACCGCCGCCACATCCTCCAGTTCGTCGGCCAGGGTCTGCATCAAGCCTTCGGTGGCGAACTTCGATACGCCATACGCGCCCCAGTACGCCCGGCCTTTGCGCCCGACGCTGCTGGACGTAAACACCACCGATGCATCCTGGGACAGCTTGAGCAGCGGCAGCAAAGTGCTGGTCAGCATAAACATCGCATTGACGTTCACATGCATCACCCGCATGAAGTTCTCGCCGGACAACTGTTCGATCGGCGTGCGTGGGCCGATGATCGAGGCGTTGTGCAGCAGGCCGTCGAGGTGGCCGAATTCCTTCTCGATCATCGCCGCCAATTCATCGTATTGATGGGGCAGGGCGGTCTCTAGGTTAAACGGAATCACCACCGGTTGCGGGTGGCCAGCGGCTTCGATTTCGTCATACACCTGGGCCAGGTTGGCTTCGGTCTTGCCCAGCAAGAGCACGGTGGCGCCATGGGCGGCATAGGTTTTCGCCGCTGCCGCGCCAATCCCGCGACCGGCACCGGTCACCAGGATGACGCGGCCTTTGAGCAGTTCTGGACGTGCGGAGTAATCAAACATAAATAGCCTCGACAGAATTCAACATGTTTCAGCACAAAACTTGAGACCGGTGGAGATCCCTTGTGGGAGGGGGCTTGCCCCCGATAACGGTGGATCAGTCAACAAATGCAGTGACTGACACACTGCAATCGGGGGCAAGCCCCCTCCCACAGGGGATCTTCATCGGTCAGCTGGATCGATGAGCCATCAGCAACTGCATAGCGCGTTATCCAGCACCTTGCGCAGTTCCAGCGGGTGATCCACCACCACATCCGCGCCCCAGTGGCGCGGGTTGTCGTCCGGGTGGATATAGCCATAGGTGACCGCGGCTGTGCGCGTGCCGGCGTCGCGGCCGGACTCGATGTCACGCAGGTCGTCACCCACGAACAGCACGCTGGCCGGGTCGAGGTCGAGCATCTTGCACGCCAGAATCAGCGGCTCGGGGTCCGGTTTGCTGTTCTTCACATGGTCCGGGCAGATCAGCAATGCCGAACGCTCGGCCAAGCCCAGCTGCTGCATGATCGGTTCGGCAAAGCGCACCGGCTTGTTGGTGACCACGCCCCAGATCAGGTTGGCCTTTTCGATGTCCGCCAGCAGCTCGCCCATGCCGTCGAACAGCGTGCTATGGATCGCGCAGCCCTTGAGGTAGCGTTCGAGAAACTCTTGGCGCAGTTCCTCGAAGCCTGGGGACTCGGGGTCCATTGAGAACGTCACCGCGACCATCGCCCGCGCGCCGCCAGAGATCTCATCGCGGATGTGTTGGTCGTTGATCGGCGCCAGGCCTCGGTCGGCGCGCATGGCCTGGCAGATGGCGATAAAGTCCGGCGCCGTGTCCAGCAGGGTGCCGTCCATATCGAAGAGAACCGCTCGCAACTTCACAGGCTTACTCCTCGCGCAGGGTCTGGATCATGTAGTTGACGTCGACGTCGTTGGCCAACTTGTAGTGCTTGGTCAGCGGGTTGTAGGTCAGGCCGATAATGTCCTTGACGGTCAAACCGGCCTGGCGGCTCCAGGCCCCCAGCTCGGAGGGGCGGATGAATTTCTTGAAATCATGGGTGCCGCGCGGCAGCAGCTTCATGATGTATTCGGCGCCGATGATCGCGAACAGGTACGCCTTGGGGTTGCGGTTGATGGTGGAGAAAAATACCTGGCCGCCCGGCTTGACCATGCGGAAGCACGCGCGGATCACCGATGACGGGTCCGGCACGTGTTCGAGCATTTCCAGGCAGGTGACCACGTCGAACTGCTCGGGCATCTCTTCGGCCAGGGCTTCGGCGGTGATCTGGCGGTACTCCACGTTTACGCCGGACTCCAACTGGTGCAACTGGGCCACGGCCAGTGGCGCTTCGCCCATGTCGATGCCCATCACCGTGGCACCGCGCTGGGCCATGGCTTCGCTGAGGATGCCGCCGCCGCAGCCAACGTCCAGCACCTTCTTGCCGGCCAGATTGACGCGTTCGTCAATCCAGTTGACTCGCAGCGGGTTGATGTCGTGCAGCGGTTTGAACTCGCTTTCGCGGTCCCACCAGCGGTGGGCCAGGGCTTCGAATTTGGCGATTTCGGCGTGGTCGACGTTGCTCATGGTGCATCCTCTGAATCTGATAAATCGGTGGGCCGGTGTTGAACGCGCAGGTTCACCACCGTCGTTATTCGTGCTGCCCGCTGATGCGCCTGCCCCAGGCGACGGCCGTGGCGGTCAACTGTTGCTCATCCATGCGGGTCAATCGCCGGTCGTCGAGCAACTGCTTGCCGGCGACCCAAAGGTGTTTCACGCAATCGCGTCCGGTGGCATATATAAGCTGTGAGACCGGATCGTAGATCGGTTGTTGCGCCAGACCCGACAGATCGAAGGCGACGATATCCGCCGCCTTGCCTAGCTCCAGCGAACCGATCTCAGTGTCCAGCCCCATGGCGCGCGCTCCGTTGAGCGTAGCCATGCGCAGTGCGCGGTGCGCGTCCAGGGCGGTGGCCGAACCGGCGACGGCCTTAGCCAGCATCGCAGCGGTGCGGGTTTCGCCGAGTAAATCCAAGTCGTTGTTGCTGGCGGCGCCGTCGGTGCCGAGGGCCACATTGACGCCAGCCTGCCACAGACGTTCCACCGGGCAGAAGCCACTGGCCAGTTTCAGGTTCGACTCAGGGCAATGGATCACGCTGGTATTGCTTTCTACCAGCAAAACCAGGTCGTCCTCGCTGATTTGAGTCATGTGAACGGCCTGGAAGCGCGGCCCCAACAGCCCGAGGCGGCTCAGGCGCGCCAACGGCCGCTCGCCGGTCTGCTCCACGGCTTGCTGCACCTCGCCGGCGGTTTCGTGTACATGCATATGGATGGCGGCGTCGAGTTCTTCGGCGATTACTCGGATTTTCTCCAGGTTGGCGTCGCATACGGTGTAGGGCGCGTGGGGGCCGAAGGTGATATTGACGCGCGGGTGGTGCTTGAGGTCGCCGAACAGCTCGATGCCCTGGCGAATCGCTTCATCGGCGGTGCTGGCGCCAGGGATCGGGAAATCGAGGATCGGAATCGCGATCTGCGCGCGCATGCCGCTGTTGTGTACGCAGTCGCTGGCGACCTTGGGGTAGAAGTACATATCGGAGAAACAGGTGATGCCCCCTTTGAGCTGTTCGGCGATAGCCAGGTCGGTGCCGTCGCGTACAAAGGCTTCATCGACCCACTTGGCCTCGGCGGGCCAGATGTGCTTTTCCAGCCAGGTCATCAGCGGCAGATCATCGGCCAGGCCGCGAAACAGGCTCATGGCCGCGTGCCCGTGGGCGTTGATCAAGCCGGGGCTGAGCAGCATGCCCGGCAGCTCGCGCACCTCGGCGGCTTGCAGTTTCAGCGCTGCCGCCCGAGGCCCGATAAAGGCGATGCGCCCGTCGCGGATGCCCAGGCCGTGCTCCCTGAGCACCACGCCGGCGGGCTCCACAGGTACCAGCCAGGTCGGCAACAGCAAGATGTCGAGCGGGGCGGCGGTGGGGGTCATCGCGGGCTTCTTCCTGGGCAGCTATAAAAGAAGCGCGAAGTATACCCGAGCGTCCTGGCTGGCGGATCGCTATAATCGGCGGCTTTTGTTCACGAGTGCGGAGTAAGGGATGCGCGATCGACTGTTGGCTGCGGAGAAAGTGAAGGCCATCGATTGGCGCGACGGCACGCTGCACCTGCTCGACCAACGCGCCTTGCCGTCCCACGAGCGTTGGGTCGCCTGCGCCACGGTGGATGAAGTGGCCGCGGCCATCCGCGGGATGGTGGTGCGCGGCGCGGCAGCCATCGGTATCAGCGCGGCCTATGGCCTGGTACTGGCCGCTCGGGCGCGCATCGCCGAGGGCGGTGACTGGCAGGCCGGGTGGGAAGAAGACTACGCACTGCTCGCCGAGAGCCGTCCGACCGCGTCGAACCTGTTCTGGGCCCTCAAATGCATGCGAGACCGCCTCGACCGTCTCAAGAAACACGCCGATCCGCTGGCTGCGCTGGAAGCCGAAGCCATTGCGATTCATGAAAGCGACCGCGAAGCCAACCTGACCATGGCGCAATTGGGCGTCGACCTGATCCGCAAGCATCAGGGCAATGCCCAGGCCATTTTGACCCACGGCAACGCGGGCGCGCTGGCCACCGGCGGGGTCGGCACGGCGCTGGGGGTGATCCGTGGCGCATTCCTTGAGGGCATGGTCGAGCAGGTCTACGTCAATGAAACCCGTCCTTGGCTGCAAGGTTCACGGCTGACCGCCTGGGAGCTGGCGGGCGAGTGCATCCCGGTCACGGTGAATGCCGACTCGGCCGGTGCCCATATCCTCAAGACCAAAGGTGTGACCTGGGTGGTCGTCGGTGCCGATTGCATCGCCGCCAACGGTGATGTGGTCGGCAAGATCGGCACCTACCAACTGGCGGTGTGCGCCATGCACCACGGCGTACGCTTTATGGTCGTAGCGCCGAGTTCTACCCTGGACTTGATGATGGCCACCGGCGATGACGTTGCGCTGGAGCAGCGCGATGCAGGCGAATTGCTGGAGGTGATGGGGCAGCGCCTGGATGTCGGCGCGTACAACCCTGTGTTCGATGTGACGCCAGCCGACCTGATCGATGTGATCGTGACCGAAAAAGGCGTCGTCGAACGGCCGGATACTGCGAAATTGGCCAAGTTGATGTGCCGTAAGCGGCTGCATTGAGGGCAGTGGTGGTTGTGAGATGGTCATCGGGGGCAAGCCCCCTCCCACACTTGAAGTGTGAGCATGGTCAAATGTGGGAGGGGGCTTGCCCCCGATTGGCCTTAAAAGTCAACAAAACCCTCGGATTCTCCCTCGAAAAATACCACCACCCCACCTCTGAGCCCCTCTCGTCGCCCTCAAGCCTGTCATCCGTCAACTTACTATGCTCCATGCCCATCAAGGGGATAGGTGCGTGGCGGCGATTGTGATAACATCCGGCGGTTTCCAAGGTCACCCCGAGGGGCGGCCTATAACGTGCAGATCCGTGTCATAACTCGTTGATTTGTCGTAAGTCGTTGTCAGGCACTCTGCCGGCAGCGGCGAGCTTCGTTCGTCCCATATGGATGTGACGAAGTTTCACCCGAAAAAGGAATCAGGCTTCTCATGGGCGAACTGGCCAAAGAAATCCTCCCGGTCAATATCGAAGACGAGCTGAAACAGTCCTACCTCGACTACGCGATGAGCGTGATTGTCGGTCGAGCACTGCCTGATGCGCGCGATGGCTTGAAGCCCGTGCACCGGCGTGTGCTGTTCGCGATGAGCGAGCTGGGTAACGACTGGAACAAGCCGTACAAGAAATCTGCCCGTGTTGTCGGTGACGTGATCGGTAAGTATCACCCTCACGGCGACACTGCGGTGTACGACACCATCGTACGTATGGCCCAGCCGTTTTCCCTGCGCTACCTGCTGGTAGACGGTCAAGGCAACTTCGGTTCGGTCGACGGCGACAACGCCGCGGCCATGCGATACACCGAAGTGCGCATGACCAAGCTGGCGCACGAGCTGCTGGCCGACCTGCATAAAGAAACCGTGGACTGGGTGCCGAACTACGACGGCACCGAAATGATCCCGGCCGTCATGCCGACCAAGATCCCCAACCTGCTGGTCAACGGTTCCAGCGGTATCGCCGTGGGCATGGCCACCAACATCCCGCCGCACAACCTCGGTGAAGTCATCGACGGTTGCCTGGCCCTCATCGACAATCCTGAGCTGACCGTCGATGAGCTGATGCAATACATCCCTGGTCCGGACTTCCCGACCGCCGCGATCATCAATGGTCGCGCCGGTATCATCGAAGCCTACCGCACCGGTCGCGGGCGCATTTACATGCGTGCCCGCTCGATCATCGAAGACATCGACAAGGTCGGTGGCCGCCAGCAGATCGTGATCACCGAACTCCCGTACCAGCTGAACAAGGCGCGTCTGATCGAGAAGATCGCCGAGCTGGTCAAGGAGAAGAAGCTCGAAGGTATTACCGAGCTGCGCGACGAGTCCGACAAGGACGGTATGCGCGTCGTGATCGAGCTGCGTCGTGGCGAAGTGCCGGAGGTGATCCTCAACAACCTCTACGCCCAGACCCAGCTGCAAAGCGTGTTTGGTATCAACGTCGTAGCCCTCATCGACGGTCGCCCGCGCATCCTGAACCTCAAGGATCTGCTGGAAGCCTTCGTCCGTCACCGTCGCGAAGTCGTCACCCGCCGTACCGTGTTCGAACTGCGCAAGGCCCGCGAACGTGGCCACATCCTGGAAGGCCAGGCGGTTGCGTTGTCGAACATCGATCCGGTGATCGCGCTGATCAAAGCCTCGCCAACCCCGTCGGAAGCCAAGGAAGCGCTGATCAGCACGCCTTGGGAATCCAGCGCCGTGGTAGCCATGGTCGAGCGCGCTGGCGCCGACTCCTGCCGTCCGGAGAACCTGGACCCGCAATACGGTCTGCGCGAAGGCAAGTACTTCCTGTCCCCGGAACAGGCCCAGGCCATCCTGGAACTGCGTCTGCACCGCCTTACCGGTCTGGAGCACGAGAAGCTGCTGGCCGAGTACCAGGAGATCCTCAACCAGATCGGCGAGTTGATCCGCATCCTCAGCAGCGCGGTGCGCCTGATGGAAGTGATCCGCGAAGAACTGGAAGTGATCCGCGCCGAATACGGCGATGTACGCCGCACCGAGATCCTCGATGCGCGCCTCGACCTGACCCTGGGCGACATGATCCCGGAAGAAGAGCGCGTGGTGACCATCTCCCACGGCGGCTACGCCAAGACTCAACCGTTGGCGGCCTACCAGGCCCAGCGTCGTGGCGGTAAAGGTAAATCGGCTACCGGCGTGAAGGATGAGGACTACATCGCTCACCTGCTGGTCGCCAACAGCCACACCACGCTGCTGCTGTTCTCCAGCAAGGGCAAGGTGTACTGGCTCAAGACCTACGAGATCCCGGAAGCCTCCCGTGCCGCCCGTGGTCGTCCGTTGGTCAACCTGCTGCCGTTGGACAGTGATGAATACATCACCACCATGCTGCCGGTCGAGGAATACACCGAAGGTCACTTCATCTTCATGGCTACCGCCAAAGGCACCGTGAAGAAGACCCCACTGGAATCCTTCAGCCGTCAGCGCAGCGTGGGCCTGATCGCCCTGGAGCTGGACGAAGGCGACGTGTTGATCTCGGCCGCCATCACCGACGGCGAACGTGAAGTCATGCTGTTCTCCGACGGTGGCAAGGTTACGCGCTTCAAGGAGTCCGACGTACGCGCCATGGGTCGTACCGCCCGCGGTGTGCGCGGCATGCGTCTGCCGGAAGGGCAGAAGCTGATCTCGATGCTGATCCCGGAAGAAGGCAGCCAGATCCTCACCGCTTCCGAGCGTGGTTACGGCAAGCGCACCGCCATCAGCGAGTTCCCGGAGTACAAGCGTGGCGGCCAGGGCGTGATCGCCATGGTCAGCAACGAGCGCAACGGCCGTCTGGTCGGCGCGGTGCAAGTGCTCGACGGCGAGGAAATCATGCTGATTTCCGACCAGGGTACCTTGGTACGTACTCGCGTGGCCGAAGTGTCGAGCCTGGGTCGTAACACTCAGGGCGTCACCTTGATCAAGCTGGCCAAGGACGAAAAACTGGTGGGCCTGGAACGCGTCCAGGAACCCTCGGAAGTCGAAGGCGAAGAGCTGGAAGGTGAGGCGTTTGAAGGCGAGGTGATCGCAACAGGCGATGACACCGTCGACGAGCCAACCCTCGACGCTGCCGCAGACGAAGAAGAACCGCAGGAATAAGCGGACACACAGGGGGCGGATGAAGATTCGCCCCCTTGTTGTTTGTCCCTTATGAAATAACACGTCCTTTGGCTGGACGCGGTCAATGTGGGAGCTGGCTTGCCTGCGATGGCAGCGCCGCGGTATCACTGCGCTACCGAGGTGCCCTTATCGCCGGCAAGCCAGCTCCCACAAGGGGGCGCTCCAGATAAAGGTTGTTACCGAACATGATTGCAGCCCCACCAGATCAGAGTGAGATTGGATGTGAGCAAGAGAGCCTATAACTTCTGTGCCGGTCCCGCGGCGCTTCCTGAAGCAGTCCTGCAGCGCGCGCAGGGTGAACTCCTCGACTGGCATGGAAAAGGCCTCTCCGTGATGGAAATGAGCCATCGCAGCGATGAGTTCGTGTCCATTGCCACCAAGGCCGAGCAGGACCTGCGCGACTTGCTGGACATCCCATCCAATTACAAAGTGTTGTTCCTGCAAGGCGGCGCCAGTCAGCAATTCGCCCAGATCCCGCTGAATCTGCTGCCGGAAGACGGCACTGCGGACTACATCGACACCGGTATCTGGGGGCAGAAAGCCATTGAGGAGGCCTCGCGCTACGGCCACGTCAATGTGGCGGGCACCGCCAAGCCTTACGATTATTTCGCGATTCCCGGTCAGAACGAGTGGAAGCTGTCGAAGGACGCGGCCTACGTGCACTACGTACAGAACGAAACCATCGGGGGCCTGGAGTTCGACTGGGTGCCGGAAGTCGGTGACGTCCCGTTGGTGTGCGACATGTCCTCGGACATCCTCTCGCGCCCGATCGATGTGTCCAAATACGGCATGATCTACGCTGGCGCACAGAAGAACATCGGCCCGAGCGGCATCCTGGTCAACATCATCCGCGAAGACCTGCTGGGCCGCGCCCGTTCGCTGTGCCCGACCATGCTCAACTACAAGGTCGCGGCCGATAACGGCTCGATGTACAACACGCCGCCGGCGTTCGCCTGGTACCTGTCGGGCCTGGTGTTTGAGTGGCTCAAGGAGCAGGGCGGTGTGGCTGCCATGGGCAAGCTTAACGAAGTGAAGAAGCGCACCCTGTACGACTTCATCGACGCCAGCGGCCTCTACAGCAACCCGATCAACAAAACGGATCGCTCGTGGATGAACGTACCGTTCCGCCTGGCCGATGATCGTCTGGACAAGCCGTTCCTGGCCGGTGCCGACGAACGCGGTCTGCTCAACCTCAAAGGCCACCGTTCGGTAGGTGGCATGCGCGCCTCCATCTACAACGCTGTCGACATCAACGCGATCAACGCGCTGGTGGCCTACATGGCAGAGTTCGAAAAGGAACACGGCTAATGTCTGAACAAGAACTCAAGGCCCTGCGCGTTCGCATTGACAGCCTGGACGAGAAAGTCCTGGAGCTGATCAGCGAGCGCGCGCGATGCGCCCAGGAAGTGGCGCGAGTGAAGATGGCGTCCCTGGCCGAAGGCGAAGTGCCGGTGTTCTACCGCCCTGAGCGCGAAGCCCAAGTGCTCAAGCGTGTAATGGAGCGCAACAAGGGCCCGTTGGGTAACGAAGAGATGGCGCGGTTGTTCCGTGAAATCATGTCGTCGTGCCTGGCCCTGGAGCAGCCGCTGAAAGTGGCGTACCTCGGTCCTGAGGGCACTTTCACCCAAGCGGCGGCCATGAAGCACTTCGGCCACGCGGTGATCAGCAAACCAATGGCGGCGATCGACGAAGTGTTCCGCGAAGTGGCGGCCGGTGCGGTGAATTTTGGCGTGGTGCCGGTGGAAAACTCCACCGAAGGCGCGGTCAACCACACCCTCGACAGCTTCCTTGAACACGACATGGTGATCTGTGGCGAAGTGGAGCTGCGTATCCACCACCACTTGTTGGTGGGCGAGAACACCAAGACCGACAGTATTAGCCGCATTTATTCCCACGCTCAGTCTCTGGCTCAATGCCGCAAATGGCTGGATGCTCACTACCCGAATGTCGAGCGCGTGGCGGTGTCCAGCAACGCCGAAGCGGCCAAGCGGGTCAAGGGCGAATGGAATTCGGCGGCGATCGCCGGGGATATGGCCGCGGGCCTGTATGGCCTGACGCGCCTGGCGGAAAAAATCGAAGACCGCCCGGACAACTCCACGCGCTTTTTGATGATCGGCAATCAGGAAGTGCCGCCGACCGGCGACGACAAGACTTCGATCATCGTTTCCATGAGCAACAAGCCCGGCGCCCTGCATGAGCTGCTGGTGCCGTTCCATGACAATGGGATCGATCTGACGCGCATCGAGACTCGGCCTTCGCGCAGCGGTAAATGGACCTACGTGTTCTTTATCGATTTCGTCGGCCATCACCGCGACCCGCTGGTCAAAGGCGTGCTCGAGAAGATCAGTCAGGAGGCCGTGGCACTCAAGGTGCTGGGCTCCTACCCGAAAGCGGTTTTGTGAGGCGTTAACATGAGTGGCAACTTCCTCGCCCTGGCTCAGCCGGGCGTGCAACAACTGTCGCCTTACGTTCCGGGCAAGCCGGTGGACGAGCTGGCGCGCGAGTTGAACCTGGATCCGGCCAACATCGTCAAGCTGGCCAGTAACGAGAACCCGTTGGGCCCAAGCCCCAAGGTGTTGGCGGCGATTCGTGAAGAGCTGGCGGAGCTGACCCGTTATCCGGATGGCAATGGCTTCGCACTCAAGTCCTTGTTGGCGGAGCAATGTCGTGTGGAACTGAACCAGGTGACCCTGGGCAACGGCTCCAACGACATTCTTGAGCTGGTAGGTCGTGCTTATCTCGCCCCGGGCCTGAATGCGGTGTTCAGCGAGCACGCGTTCGCGGTCTACCCGATCGTGACTCAGGCCGTCGGTGCCGAAGCGCGGGTGATTCCAGCCAAGGAGTGGGGGCATGACCTGCCAGCCATGCTGGCGGCCATCGACGCGCAGACCCGCGTGGTGTTCATCGCCAACCCGAACAACCCCACCGGCACCTGGTTCGGTGCCGAAGCCTTGAACGACTTCCTGCAGGACGTGCCGGAGCATGTGCTGGTGGTGCTGGACGAAGCCTATATCGAGTACGCCGAAGGCAGCGACCTGCCGGACGGCCTGGATTTCCTCGCGGCGTATCCGAACCTGCTGGTGTCGCGCACGTTTTCCAAGGCCTATGGCCTGGCATCGCTGCGGGTGGGCTATGGCCTGTCGAGCGCGGTGGTCGCCGATGTGCTGAACCGCGTGCGCCAGCCGTTCAACGTCAACAGCCTCGCCCTGGCGGCGGCCTGTGCGGCGGTGAAGGATGTCGACTACCTGGAAGAAAGTCGTCGCCTCAATGAAAGCGGTATGCAGCAGTTGCAGGATGGCTTCCGCGCATTGGGCCTGGGCTGGATTCCGTCCAAGGGCAACTTTATCTGTGTCGATCTGGGCCAAGTGGCTGCGCCGATATTTCAAGGGTTGCTGCGCGAAGGTGTGATCGTGCGCCCGGTGGCCAACTACGGCATGCCGAACCACCTGCGTATCACCATCGGCCTGCCGGCTGAAAACAGTCGCTTCCTGGAGGCGTTGGCCAAGGTTCTGGCCCGTGGTTGATGTCACTGCATTGCAACCTGCTGTGCCTATGATCGGTCGCCTGGTGGTAGTGGGTCTGGGCTTGATCGGCGGTTCCTTCGCCAAGGGCCTGCGTGAAAGCGGGCTGTGCGGTGAAGTAGTGGGCGTCGACCTGGACCCGCAATCGCGCCAACTGGCCGTTGAGTTGGGCGTGGTGGATCGCTGTGAAGCCGACCTGGCGCTCGCGTGTAAAGGTGCTGACGTGATCCAGCTCGCCGTGCCCATCCTGGCCATGGAAAAGCTGCTTGCAGTGCTGGCCCAGATGGACCTGGGGCAAGCGATTCTGACCGATGTCGGCAGTGCCAAGGGCAATGTGGTGCGTGCAGCGCAACAGGCTTTCAGCGGCATGCCCGCGCGCTTCGTGCCTGGGCATCCGATTGCCGGCTCCGAGCAGAGCGGGGTGGAGGCGTCGAATGCGCAGTTGTTCCGCCGGCATAAGGTCATCCTGACGCCGCTTGAGCAAACGGATCCAGCGGCGTTGGCGGTAGTGGATCGTCTGTGGCGCGAGCTAGGGGCGGATGTGGAGCATATGCAGGTCGAGCGGCACGATGAAGTGCTGGCGGCGACCAGCCATTTGCCGCATTTGCTCGCCTTTGGCCTGGTGGACTCGCTGGCCAAGCGCAACGAGAACCTTGAGATTTTCCGTTACGCCGCCGGTGGTTTTCGCGATTTCACGCGGATTGCCGGCAGCGACCCGGTGATGTGGCACGACATCTTCCTGGCCAATCGCGAGGCGGTGTTGCGCACCCTGGACACCTTCCGCAGCGATCTCGACGCTTTGCGCGATGCGGTCGACGCCGGGGATGGCCATCAATTATTGGGCGTGTTCACCCGTGCGCGGGTGGCGCGTGAACATTTCAGCAAGATCCTGGCTCGCCGGGCCTATATGGAAACCGCTGTGAACGCCGATGCGTTGACCTTTCTCGCCAATCCAGGTGGCCGCCTCAGTGGGCGTATCCGGGTGCCCGGGGATAAGTCGATCTCCCATCGCTCCATCATGCTGGGCTCATTGGCCGACGGCGTGACCGAAATCGAAGGCTTTCTTGAAGGCGAAGATGCCCTGGCGACCTTGCAGGCGTTTCGCGACATGGGGGTGGTGATCGAAGGTCCGCACCATGGTCGCGTGAGCATCCATGGGGTGGGGCTGCACGGTCTGAAACCTGCGCCGGGTCCGATTTATCTGGGTAATTCCGGCACATCCATGCGCTTGCTCTGCGGGTTGCTGGCTGCGCAAAGCTTCGACAGCGTATTGACTGGCGACGCTTCCCTGTCCAATCGCCCGATGAACCGCGTGGCCGAGCCGCTGCGTGAAATGGGCGCGCAGATCGAAACCGGCCCGCAAGGGCAACCACCGTTGACCATTCGCGGTGGCCAGTCCCTGAAGGGTTTGACCTACACGCTGCCGATGGCCAGCGCCCAGGTTAAATCCTGCCTGCTGCTGGCCGGTCTGTATGCCAATGGCAAGACCGCGGTCACTGAACCGGCGCCAACCCGTGATCATACCGAGCGTATGTTGCGCGGCTTTGGTTATCCCGTGGCGGTGGACGGGGCGACGGCATCGGTTGAATCCGGCCATGCGCTCAAGGCGACCCATATTGAAGTACCGGGAGATATCTCGTCGGCGGCGTTCTTTATGGTGGCTGCCTCGATTGCCGAGGGTTCCGAACTGGTGCTGGAGCATGTTGGCATCAACCCGACACGCACCGGCGTGATCGATATACTGCGGCTGATGGGCGCGGATATCACGCTGGAAAATCCCCGTGAAGTGGGTGGCGAGCCAGTAGCCGACCTGCGGGTGCGTGCGGCTGCGCTGACGGGTATTGAAATCCCCGAGGCCCTGGTGCCGTTGGCGATCGATGAGTTTCCCGTGTTGTTTATCGCGGCGGCGTGCGCTGAAGGGCGAACCGTTTTACGCGGCGCGCAAGAGTTGCGGGTCAAGGAGTCCGATCGTATCCAGGTCATGGCCGACGGTCTGTTGGCGCTGGGCGTGAAGTGTGAAGCCACCCCTGATGGGCTTATCATTGACGGCGGCCCGATGGCGGGGGGTGAGGTTCATGCCCATGGGGACCATCGTATTGCCATGGCCTTTAGTGTGGCTGGGTTGCGGGCGGCTGCGCCGATTCATATCCATGACTGCGCCAATGTTGCTACGTCTTTTCCGAATTTTCTTACACTGTGTGCCCAAGTCGGCATCCGTGTTGCCCAAGAGGCTCAATTGTGAATATCAAAGCACCGGTGATAACCATCGATGGGCCAAGCGGTTCGGGTAAAGGCACGATCGCCGGCATCCTGGCAAAGCGCCTTGGCTGGGGCCTGCTGGATTCCGGCGCGCTGTATCGCTTGCTGGCATTCGCCGCGCGTAACCACGGGGTCGACCTGACCAATGAGGCGTTGCTGACCCAGCTTGCAGCTCATCTGGATGTGCAATTCATTGCCGCGACAGACGGTCAACTGCAGCGCATCATTCTGGAGGGCGACGAAGTCAGTGATGCCATTCGCACTGAAGATGTCGGCTCCGGAGCGTCCCAAGTGGCGGCGTTGCCGGCCGTACGGGATGCACTGCTGCAGCGCCAGCGGGCGTTTCAGGAGCCCCCGGGCCTGGTCGCCGATGGGCGCGATATGGGCACTGTGGTATTTCCCGAGGCGCCGCTGAAGATTTTTCTGACGGCCAGCGCCGAAGAGCGGGCGCGCCGCCGCTACTTGCAGTTGAAGGGCAAAGTCGATGGTGTTAGTCTGTCGAGTCTGCTAGATGAGATCCGTGCACGCGATGAGCGTGATACCCAGCGCGCAGTAGCCCCGCTCAAACCGGCGGCCGATGCCATACAGCTGGATTCCACGGAGTTGTCCATCGAGCAGGTGCTGGAACGCATCATGAGCGAGATCGCCATTCGCGATATCGCCGGGTGACCAAGAAGGCTGCAGGGGACCAGTCATAGTCCTGCGGTGCTTCTTTTAATTGAAACTGACCCACACCGTCTGGGGTGTGGAGATGGGCGTATTCTTCGCCCTTATCAACAGGAATTAAAATGAGCGAAAGCTTTGCGGAACTCTTTGAAGAAAGCCTAAAAACCCTGAACCTTCAGGCAGGCTCCATCATCACCGGTGTTATCGTTGATATCGATTACCAAGCTCGCTGGGTAACCGTTCACGCTGGTCTGAAGTCTGAAGCTCTGATCCCGCTGGAACAGTTCTACAACGATGCTGGTGATCTGACAATCAATGTCGGTGACGAAGTTCACGTTGCTCTGGACTCGGTTGAAGACGGTTTCGGTGAAACCAAGCTGTCCCGTGAAAAAGCCAAGCGCGCTGAATGCTGGATTGTTCTCGAAGCAGCCTTCGCAGCTGAAGAAGTGGTCAAGGGCGTTATCAACGGTAAGGTTAAAGGCGGCTTCACTGTCGACGTTAACGGCATCCGTGCGTTCCTGCCAGGTTCTTTGGTCGACGTTCGTCCAGTGCGCGACACCACGCACCTGGAAGGCAAAGAACTCGAATTCAAGGTCATCAAGCTCGACCAGAAGCGCAACAACGTTGTCGTTTCCCGTCGCAGCGTCCTGGAAGCAGAGAACTCCGCCGAGCGTGAAGCTCTGCTGGAATCCCTGCAGGAAGGCCAACAAGTCAAAGGTATCGTCAAAAACCTCACCGATTACGGCGCATTCGTCGATCTGGGTGGCGTCGATGGCCTGCTGCACATTACCGACATGGCTTGGAAGCGTATCAAGCATCCTTCCGAAATCGTCAATGTTGGCGACGAGATCGATGTCAAGGTTCTGAAGTACGATCGTGAGCGCAACCGCGTTTCCCTGGGCTTGAAGCAGCTGGGCGAAGATCCATGGGTTGCTATCAAAGCACGTTACCCAGAAGGCACTCGCGTGACCGCGCGTGTTACCAACCTGACCGACTACGGCTGCTTCGCTGAGCTGGAAGAAGGCGTGGAAGGCCTGGTGCACGTTTCCGAAATGGACTGGACCAACAAAAACATCCACCCTTCGAAAGTCGTACAAGTCGGCGACGAAGTGGAAGTTATGGTTCTGGACATCGACGAAGAGCGTCGTCGTATCTCCCTGGGTATCAAGCAGTGCAAATCTAACCCATGGGAAGATTTCTCTGGCCAGTTCAACAAGGGCGATAAAATCTCCGGCACCATCAAGTCGATCACCGATTTCGGTATCTTCATTGGTCTGGACGGCGGCATCGACGGCCTGGTTCACCTGTCCGACATCTCCTGGAACGAAGTGGGCGAAGAAGCTGTTCGTCGTTTCAAGAAGGGCGACGAGCTGGACACCGTTATCCTGTCGGTTGACCCAGAGCGCGAGCGCATCTCCCTGGGTATCAAGCAACTGGAAAGCGATCCGTTCTCCGAGTACGTTCAAGAGAACGACAAAGGCGCAATCGTTAAGGGCACTGTGAAAGAAGTTGACGCTAAAGGCGCCATCATCACTCTGGCCGACGATATCGAAGCGACTCTGAAAGCCTCCGAAATCAGCCGTGACCGCGTTGAAGACGCTCGTAACGTTCTGAAAGAAGGCCAGGAAGTAGAAGCCAAGATCATCAGCGTTGACCGCAAGAGCCGCGTAATCCAACTCTCCATCAAGTCGAAAGACGAAGTGGAAGAGAAAGAAGCTATCCAGAGCCTGAAATCGGCTCCAGAAGCTGCACAAGGCGAGACCACCATGGCCTCCCTGCTGCGCGAAGCAATGGCTAAGCAGAACTAAGTTCTGTAAAAAGCTGTAGGAAAAGGGCGACTTCGGTCGCCCTTTTTTGTGTGCGCCCAGC